>JASFMT010000117.1:0-8868 GCA_050117455.1 Gammaproteobacteria bacterium
GCTTCAAACCGGCGTCTTCCAGGATCCACGCCAGCATGCTGGACGTGGTGGTTTTGCCGTGGGTACCGGCAACCGCCAATACCCAGCGGTCTTTGAGCAGGTAATTGGATAGAAATTCCGGGCCGGAAATGTAGGGCAGGTTATGATTGAGCACCCATTCCACGGCGGATTTTCCGCGGGACAGGGCGTTGCCGATGACCACCAGGTCAGGAACGGGATCAAACTGACTGTCGTCATCGAGATTGCGCAGGGCAATGCCGGCGTTTTCCAGTTGCGTGCTCATGGGGGGGTAAACATTGGTATCGGAACCGCTCACCTGGTAACCCAGTTCCCGGGCCAGCAGCGCAATTCCGCCCATAAACGTTCCGCAAATTCCCAAAATATGTACATGCATAATGCTATTTTCCCAAGATGGATAACGATGAACGTGATGCAAAATCGATGCTAACCGGCGGCGGTTAGCAATACCCGCACCACTCTGAGATAGGTGAACACATACAGTACAGATATACCCAGTCCCGCCCAGAAAGGGATCGACAGGGCGTTTCTCAAAATGTGCCCGATCACCGCGATGTTCCAGAACAACAGTAATAATAGTAGAAAGCGGGGAAACATCAGTTGTTCAGCCGTGTAGCGCGACGCCAGCAGGATTAACGGCCAACTCATCAAATCAAACACGATACCGGTTCCCGCCAGTGCCGTTACCGTTTGCATGGAGCGGTTCATGAAACTGCGCACCCATAACCCGGCTTGCGCGAATCCAATCATCATCACCAGTCCTACCAATACCGTTGATACCGCTTTGCCCAGCGTGTTATCAATGACAGTAACTGCCAGTGATAGCGCAAAATAAACGCAAATCGTCAAAATCATTAAAATGCGTGACGCCGGTACGTCTTCGGCGTTGGCCCGCATTAAACAGATATCCAGGTACAATTTAAAAATCAGCAGCATGTTTCTTTTGGACGGCCAATTGACGGGCTGTATTTAACACAATTTTGTTGACCGGCAGATTAATTCCGACGATCATGGTTATTTTGTATGGTTATTCAAAGAATTACAACTGCGGAGCGGATTTATACCCGGTTAGCATGGTTGATCAATCTACAATCTATAGCACGGAATTTTCAAACAGGCGTACTATTCACAATGCCAGCGAACACACTCATGGTCAAATTTAACAGGGTGAATGTAAACCCGATAGCTACCCCAAGGTGGAACATGATGCTCAATTACCCGGCGGAAAACCGCTAATGGAAGAATGGTTCGTTGATACACCGGCCCAGCTGTCTGAACTATGCGACCGGCTTGAAGACTGTGACGCTGTTGCTATCGATACGGAGTTTCTTCGCGAAAAAACCTATTATGCACAGCTGTGCCTGATTCAGATTGCCAGCAAGGATTTAATAGCCTGTGTTGATCCGTTGGCTATCGAAAACCTGAAACCCTTTCTGGATTTGTTGTACGAACCGCAACGAACCAAGGTATTGCATTCTGCGCGCCAGGATCTGGAGATATTCTTTGATTGGCGCGGTGAACTGCCCAGGCCGATTTTTGATACTCAAATTGCCGCGACACTGCTGGGTTACGGCGATCAACTGGGTTATGCGAAATTAGTTCAGGGCATGTTGGGGCAGACCATAAACAAGGAACATGCCCGTACTGACTGGACCCGTCGCCCCCTGGAAGAGGCGCAACTGCAATACGCAATGGACGATGTACGCTTTTTATTGCCTATCTATGAAGAACAATTGCAGCGATTAAAAGCCCGGGGCCGGGAGCGCTGGCTTGAGGATGACTTTGAGCGCTTGACCGATACCCGGCTTTACCTGCCAGACCCCGCGGAGTTGTGGCGGCGGGTAAAAGGGGCCAGAAATTTAAAGCCGAAGCAGCTGGTGGTGCTACAACAATTGGCCCGGTGGCGGGAGGACCGTGCCCGTGATTCGAACCGGCCACGCAAATGGCTGCTTTCCGATGATGTGATGGTGGATATTGCACGCCGCAGCCCCTCATCGCTGGAAGCGCTGGAAAAAATTCGGGGCTGGAACAGTTTTACCAAGAAGCACGCGCAGGATATTCTCGAACAAATCCGCCTGGCCAGGTCTATACCGGAGCAGCAATGGCCGGTTGCCGAGCGTATTACGTCCCTGTCCGTGCAACAGGAAGCCATGGTGGATTTGCTAATGAGTCTGGTACGCGTGCGGGCGATGGAAAATGATGTAACACCGGCGGTGCTGGCCACCCGCAAAGATCTGGAGCATTTGGTACTGGATAGAAATAACGGCGCTGTATTGACCGGCTGGCGTTATGAGTTGGTGGGTAAGGAACTGATCGAATGTCTCAATGGAGAAAAGATCATTACCATTCAGGACAATAATGTTGTTATACGATAAGAGCCTATTTAATCGCACAGGGTCACAGTGGCAAGTTTGATAACATCATCACGGTTTTGGGCAGCGATATGGATTTTCTGGCTGTTGCTGATAACGCCCGCAGTTTCCAAGGAGCAGTCGCGCGCCCTGTGTTCCCAGCCTTTACCGGATGAGAAAGTCATTGACCTGTTCAAGCAAAACGCCATGAAGCAACTGGCGCTTGAATTTGGCGACAAAGGAATTTTTGTTTACGAACTGGAAGCGACACCGGTTGATAACGTACTGGTTCGAATGTCAGGCTACGCCAAGTATCCCAGGCCGGGTCAAAAAGACCTGGCGACCATGCGCATTAAGGGGTGGATCAGCCGCTGCACCGGTACCACGATTGTTAGAGGTAATACCTGGCTGGCGGATGGCACGTTAAAGGTCCCGCGTTATACGGCGGAGCAATTGGTGGGGCGTGGGCTGCAATGGGGGAATCCGCAGGCGCCCCTGCGTTTTATCGTCTACCTGGATAGCCGTTGCCCCCATTGCCACCGGCTAATCACCTACGCTAAACCCCTGGTCGAGCAGGGCAAGGTATTTGTGGATTTGCGTCAGGTAGCCTACCTGGAAAACACGCAAGAGGCCGTTAATGATACCCGCCTGTGGCAGACATCGCTGGTGAAACGCGATGGTGCAACCTTGAGCGATAATGAATACCTCGAATTATTGGGTGGGTTCGCCAACGAGGAAGATGTAGCGGATCGTAGCGCGGCCTACAATAAAGCCATTGATTTGATAGAAACCAATACCGCAACGGCAAAAAAAGTACTGCATATTGTCACGGTCCCTGGTGTACTGGTTCAGGAGCAAAGCCACCAGGGCCAATATCGCCGGATGGGATATTGGGAGATAAATCGTATATTTCAGTAAGATTTAAGAGCCGTGAATAGTTGAATGATTATGTTCCAGGTTAGGCCGACGGTTTAAATTATTCATAGACAAGCGTTATCTTCGCAACCCATAATAGGATTCACTAGACAACAGGGTTTTATTAGAGGTTATCAGTGGGCATTGTGTTTAAGACCAAGAACAGGGTGACTGGCGCCGCGGTATCTGGGTGGGTTTATTGCCTGCTAGTTGCCGGTGCCATGGTGATTTATTCGCCTTCCGGATATTCGCAACAGCAAGAGGAAGAAGAAAAGGATACCTATATAGGCGTGGATTTTGGTGTTGCCAGTATCGATGCACTGGACCAAACTTATAGTCCGGTGACCATGCGTGGCCGGCTTGGGCTGGTTGTATTGCCGGATTTAGTGCCGACATTGTCGGTTGAAGCCCACGTTGGTTTTGATGTTACTGATGATACCAATACTGTAAACGGTACCGATGTCACGTTGCAGTTGAATAATTTCGCTGCTTTGTACGCACGGGCATCCCAGCCGGTTGCCGACATCATCACCGTTTATGGTTTGCTGGGATTTTCAGCTACTCAGTTGCAGGGCGGGCAAGGATTTCTGGAAGACCGAACTCAAACCGGGTTGTCATTCGGGGCGGGCGCCCTGTTTAGCTTGCCCTACGATATTGATGGTTTTGTCGAAGCCATGCAATTGGTGAAAGGTGATGTTTTTGAGATTTACGCCTTCAGTATCGGAATTAGCTACAAACTGTAACGGGGATCACATTATCCATTTTAGAAACTTAACCGTTGGCCGATAGTGCAAGTGACATGGTTGACCATGTAGTACATCGCTAAATGAGGTTAAGCAAATGAAATTACTGGTAAAAATTTTTCAGATCGCGTGCATTGGTGTATTTGCAGTGACGTTGCTGGCATGCTCCAAGTCAGACGAGGGGCAGGACAAAGAACATTTTGCGTCTACGCAACAAAAGGCGTTGGAAAAAGCCAAGGCCGTTGACGGCATGCTGCAGGATGCCGAAGCAAAAAAACGTGAACAACTGGAGAATATGTCCCGTTAGCGGGTTTTCTGCAATACAATGCGCCTGAACCAACCGGCGGCCAACGCCGGCTCATCCTTGATAACCTTTAGTGACGGACATCGTTCCAGTAGTTCTTCAAAGACGACATTTGTCTGCGTTGCGATGTGTCGAATCATCGGATTGATGAGCCGTCGCAAAGGTGCCTGCTGACCCCGCCGCAGAAATTTGTCCAGGATAAAAATATACCCCTGATTTTTTACCACCCGTTGTGCTTCCTGTAACGCCCGCGACGGGTTGGGCACAACGGCTAGAATTAAGTGCATCACGATGGCGTCAAAAGATTCGTCATCGAATGGCAGGTCCATGACGTCGCCCTCCTGCAAATCAATATCGATCTTGTCTGTATAACGTTGCGCTTTTTTAAGCATGGCCGGCGTAATGTCGATGCCGGTATAGTGGCGATCAGCGGGCAAGTGAGGTATATCAAGTCCGGTGCCAATACCGCTAAGCAACAGTGTGTCACCAGCGCGTGTGTATTGTTTTAGCTGCTCGACGCTGGTTTTACGCACGTGATGGGTGGCGGCAGAGACCGCCAGATCGTAAAAGGGCGCGATTATCGTGTATGAGTGCTTTAAGGCCATTGTGAAACACTGATGGGCTGGACGCGCTTACTCAGTGCATTGGAAATTAACGGAGTCCTGGAAAATGCGAATGGACTGCGGATCAATGCAGTTTGTTGGGTAACGAAAGCGTAAACGCGGGAATATCCGCATCGAACGGTGTTCCGTCTTCCGACAACATTTGATAACTGCCTTCCATGCTGCCGACGGGGGTTTCGATCACCGTGCCGCTGGTATACTGGAAGGATTCTCCCGGTTTTAAATAGGGTTGTTCGCCCACGACACCTTCACCATGGACTTCCTGCACATTGCCGTTGGCATCATTGATGATCCAGTGGCGGGTCAGGAGTTTGGCCGGTTGGTTACCCTCATTACGGATCGTGATCGTATAGGCAAACACATAGCGGTTCATATCCGGTGCTGACTGCTCTTCAAGATAAGAGGTCTCAACATCAATCTCGATATTATATTGCTGTTCCGTATCCATAATATTATTTCAACTGAAAGCGGTCGCTGTTGCAAGTGAATAATTCACTGGCCCCCGGTTTTTTGCCGCGCTATCAATTTATATTTCAATTAGTTACATTTTGTCATCGGGCTTTACAGGCGCAGGCTTATCGTTGGCTGTTGGCGGTTTCGCCGGCGCCATATCCTGACCGTCTTTCGGTTTCGCCTGCGCGTCTGCGTCACCGGCATCGTCGTTGGGCGCTATATTTTCCCGAATTTTTACTATTACCCCGGCGGGCTGGATGTCGACGGTTTCTGTGTAACCCCCCAGTTCGGCGATGTTGCTGGCCAGTTGGTGATTGGCCGGGTTGCGATGATCAAACATAATGTGCGTAATGTTCTTGATCATTGCCAACAGTTCTTTGCCATTGTCCTGGGGTGGCGGTAGTTTGAGTACGTCGCGTTTACAGACAATCATGGTTTGTGCTGGCCACTGACTGGCGGCTAGAAATGGCTGGTCGGGGTCGGCGGCTTCCTCGGCAAGACGTTGTATTAACTGCTGGCGTGACGACAGTATTTGATTGGCCAGTTGTTTGGCGTAAATTTTGTCACCCTGCATAAAAAACAGCGACAATAGCAAAATAGCCGCAAACACGATGCCACGCTGACCCATAAAATGAAACGCGGTGATCTTTTTGTTTAACTGGATAATGGCGGGGATTCCCCGGTACAACAACATAACCATTGCGATCATTGCCCAGTTCTGGTCGGCTGCGCTCAGACCAATAATGAGGCTTAGCAGCAACATGCTTCCCATGAGATTGCCTGATAACCTGCCAACATCGCGGTACACCAGGTAAACCAGCGGCACGATCATGATAGCGCCGGCTACCCATTGGTCCTGGTAAAGCTCCCGCAGGTCATAACCCATAACAGCGTTATGTAATGACACCAGGGGATTGGCGCCCCAGGGGATGGCGATCCAGCCCGTTTGCATGGCGAGGATAATTGCGGTAGTGATGCCGATTCCCGCCCATACCTGTTTTTTCTGTTTGTCACTTTTCGGGTTTTTATACCATTGCCAGGCCAGGGCCAGGGGATAAGCAAGTCCCATGGGATGCAGGGTAATGACGATGGCGATTACCAGCATTTGAATAAAGTAAAGACTGCTAATGCTGTGTGGTGAGGCGCGATACTTTTTATCGAGGTAAAGTCCTGCGCCAAACAGTGTTAGCAGGAACGGTGCGATGCTGATGGTGTCCGCAACATAAATTAATAACGGCGATATAAGAAACAGACCGGTGGCGATCAGTGCTGATTCATCGCCTTCTGTTTCTTTATTCCAATAATATAGAAGCAGGGCGCTGGCAAAACAGAACATTAACGTAAATACCTTGGCGGCAATGATGCTGCCGGGCCAGTACAGACCTAACGGAATGAATAACAAGGCGCGGAAATCCGGGCCACCATATGTGGTGACGGGGTTGATGATCTGGTCGGAAACGGACCAGTTCAGCAGCAATGCCATGGCGGCGCCCTCGTCGACTCCATGGGCGTTGAAGCGCACCAGGTTAAAGCCAATGATCGCGCCGCCCCAGACACACATGATCAGAAGGTGCCAAACGTGCTTAGGGATTCTTTCCAGCATGAGTGTTGCTCTTGTTTATGGCGACAGGCCCTGATGTCTATCGCGAGGATTTAAAATGCTTCGCAAATACTATTGTCGTTATCGTTGGTTTATTAAGTAACGCGCTCGAAGGCGCCCGATGCATTCTACAATAACTGGGGAGGCGTTAAAACGAAAATACGGGGTGTTATTGGAAAACCATTTGTAGCATTTTGCCGCCGGTTTCATCGGCCAGCTTCTGGTAGGCCCAAATCGTATCGGGATTCTGTTTGCCGATGGGAATGGTGAACACCGGGCTGGGAATATCAAAATAGTGGATTCGATCATCGCTGGGTTCGTCACCGATTAGCACGTAAGCGCCGGGTTTTGCCGCTTCACGGGCGGCGTGACGGAAGGCTTTGCCTATGGTTTCCTGTGAGCCGATAAACGGCGCGCCGCTCATCAGGTTATCGAACATAGCGCCCATGGTGCCCTGGTACGTCGCGGCGGTATTATCCGAAAACCAGGTGATAGCATCCAGGCGTTTGCCGGAGCGTACAGTAATGACGCGCAGCACCGGTATTAAAAAGGTGGTGGTACCATGCATGGAACCGGTGGCATCAACCATCAGGTGTAAACTGTCGCCGGGGATATCTTTCAGGCCTTTGACGAATAGATCAAAATCCTTGCGCCGTTTACTGCTTTTGCCCAGACCCACGGCGTCCAGTGTATGTTCCATTTGTGATTCCACGGTCATGTTGACCATGCTGTCGATGTCACCCAGCAAACGCTGGTTGATGGATTTGGCTTTATCGAGCTCTTTTTCCAGATCTGCGACAGTTTCTTTAAGTTGCGGCAACTGGTTTTCTTCCGCCAGTTTGGAGGTAATCAAGATGGTCACCAGTAAAAATACGAACGTCGCCAGCATTAACAGGGCGATGTCAGAAAAACTTTCATGAATATTGGTAGATGATGAGCGCTGTTTACGTGCCATCTGACTCATTGCTCGCGTGGTAAATTGCGTTGCCTAGATTAATCGGTATTGCGGAAGCTTTTTTTGAAAACCTGCCACCAGGCACCCCGATTCATACGTTTTAACTGAAACTCGTCACGCAGGGTATTGAGGTACTCTTTACGCAATTTGATGGTGTTTTCCAGTGACTTCTGGTCGTCATCTCTTTGATGAAGATCTGACAGCTCCTTTGAAAAATCAGCAACAAGTGCTTTTGATTCGTTTAGTATTTTGGTGAGATGTTCAATATTTTTGCCCAGCGACTGAATTTCCTGATTAAGTACCCGAATATCCCGTTCCGTCGACGGCTTAAAATCGGCGGAGCAATACACAATACAGATGCGCGTTAACGCGTTTTCGAGACTATCAACGCCATTTTCGTCGATGTGGCCATAAACCCGCAACAATACGCCGCCCAGCACCGAGCCCAATAACGTGGTGTAAAAAGCCGTTCCCATGCCCCCCATGGCGCCGCGCAGGCCCCGTAACAATTGCTCCTGGTCCTGGCCCAGGGCTTCCAGGGAACTGGTCAGACCCGTCAGGGTAAGCGTTAAACCCACGACAGTGCCCACTAATCCCAGTGTAATCAACAAATTGCCAATCACTTCCAGCGCGTGCGACGTGCGCCGGTAGACGGCAAATTCCACCTCTACCAGTGATTCAACATTGAGTTCGCCGTTATTGTTGATGACGGTTTTCAGGGAATCAAAAAAATTGGCGACACAAAGGCGTTTTCTGCTTTCTTCAATGCCAAGCCATCCGCCCTGTTTGGCGATGGCTTCCAGTAAATCCACTTTTACTGATTCAAAGGTGAGCAGGATTGTCAGCACGAAACTGGTGACCACGCCGATGCCGAATAACGCGATGATACCCCAGGTGATACGCGTG
>JASFMT010000118.1:0-8779 GCA_050117455.1 Gammaproteobacteria bacterium
TGATTGTTTAAATTTCCTTTGGTTGCCAGTGTTTCACCCTGCGTTGAAAAGATGGCTGACAACATTTCTTTTACCGTTGTCTTGCCGTTACTTCCGGTGACCGCCACCACGGGAATGGACAACCGCAAACGCCAGTAAGCCGCCAGCTTTCCCAGTGCTGTTAAACTGTCTTTGACAATCAGTTGCGGCACCGGCAAATCCAGTTGCTTTTCCACCATCAGCGCAGCGGCACCGGCCTGCTGGGCGTCGCCGGCAAAATCGTGGGCATCGAAATTGGGGCCTTTGAGGGCCACGAACAGCTGGCCTTTCACTACCGCCCGCGAGTCGGTAGTGACACCCTGGAACACCACGTCTTCACCACTGGTGGTAGCTTCCAGTACCGGCGCAACTTCCGTTAATGACATTTTACATCCGGCCATCACTCACCCGTTGAATCCTTGCGCTGCCGCAAAAGCTGCCGAATCATTGCCACATCCCCGGCGTAGTCATGCTTTTCGGTACCAATGATCTGATACGCTTCATGGCCCTTGCCCGCCACCAGTATCGCGTCGTAGGGTCCTGCATGTTCAATGGCATGACCAATGGCCGCAACGCGGTCATGATTGATAACAACGTCCTGTTGCTTGTAAATACCGTCCAGAATCTGCGCGACGATATGACTGGGTGCCTCGGTCCGGGGATTATCGTCGGTAATAATCACATGATCCGCGTATTCCTCGGCAACATTACCCATGGCGGCACGTTTGCCCTTGTCGCGATCCCCACCGCAGCCAAACACACACCACAGTTTGCCGTTATGGCGCCGGTCCACGTGATCACGTAATGACTGTAATGCTTTGGCCAGGGCATCAGGGGTGTGAGCATAATCGACGACGAATAAAGGATGTTCTTCGTCGTGGGGAACACGTTCCATACGGCCATCCACGTTGGATAACCGGCATATGCGTGCCACCGCTTCTTCAAAGCGCACGCCCTTGACCAGCAATCCCGCCAATACCGCCAGTAAATTGCTGACATTGAATCTCCCCAGCAACGGCGAACTGACAATGCCGCTACCCTTCGGGGTAATCACATCGAAATGTAGCCCGGCGTTATCCAGCCGCACTTTACTGGCCCGGACATCAACATCGGTATCATGGGTGATACCGTAGCGGATAACCTGCAACTTTCCCTGCAGCGAACTGGCGAGATCACGGCCAAAGTCATCGTCCACGTTGATAATGGCCGTTTTCAGGCTGGGTGTATCGAATAACAATTTCTTGGCGTTACCATAAGCGGTCATATCACCGTGATAGTCAAGGTGATCGCGGCTCAGGTTGGTAAACATAGCAATGTCATAATCGATACCGGCTACCCGCCCCTGGCTTAATCCGTGAGAAGACACTTCCATGACCACATTCTCGGCCTGTTGATCGCGATACTGCGCCAACAGGCCATGCAACGTAACGGCATCTGGCGTGGTATGCGTGGCGGCCTGTGGACTACCCACAAAGCCGTTACCCAGCGTGCCAATTACACAAGTGGGCGCGTCATCGTTTAACGTCTGGGCCAGAAACTGGCTGCAGGACGTTTTACCATTAGTACCGGTAATACCGATCATGTACAGATGCCTGGTAGGACTATCGTAAAAACGCTCGGCAATCCTGCCCACCTGTTGCTTCAGGTTAACAACCGCGATTATAGGCACGTGAGCGTCATCCGGTTCCAGCAGCACCACGTCATCATCCAGGGAATCGGCTTCCCACACCACGGCGCAGGCGCCACGCTTAATAGCGTCAGTGGCATATTTAAAGCCGTGTTCCTTATGGCCGGACAACGCAAAGAACAGAAAACCGGTTTCAACCGCCCGGCTGTCCAGGGACAAGCCGGTCACCGGACAATCGTCCCTGGCATCGACGGTCGCAATATCTTTGAGCAGTTGTTGCAGTGTTTTTGATGAATCGCTTTTCATTGCCGGCATCATCGCGCAGTCCCCACGGGGGTTTGATCCATCCCTTGACCATCCAACAGGGCCACCTGGGTACCGTGCAGTGACGGCAGGTCGTCAGGGGGTATATCCAGCAACCGCAAAGTACCGGCCATCACCCGCGAAAATACCGGCGCTGCCACGGCACCACCATAATATTCCTCGCCCCGGGGATTATTAACCACTACCACCATAATTAACTGAGGATTGCTGGCCGGTGCCATACCGGCGAATAACGACACATAACTGTCATCGAGATAACCACCCTGGGCGGACTTCTTCACCGTGCCGGTCT
Organism: Gammaproteobacteria bacterium; assembly: GCA_050117455.1. GTDB lineage: Bacteria > Pseudomonadota > Gammaproteobacteria > SZUA-152 > SZUA-152 > JAKEGK01. The sequence goes on from JASFMT010000118.1 coordinate 2,262, forward strand.
TGCCGGCGATATGGTATCCCGGTACCTGCGCCCGGGTTCCGGTACCACCGTCATCCACGACCGATTGCATCATGGCGCGCACCTGTTTAATGGTGGCCTGGCTCACTACCGGATCCGTTTCATAATAAAGACTGGGGTCCAGTTGACTATCGGTGCGGCGCACCAGGGTGACCGGTTTAAGCGAGCCTTTGTTCGCGAACAGGGTATAGGCACGGGCCAGTTGCAGTGGCGTTACCGACAGGCCGTAACCATAGGACAAGGTTGCTCGCTCAATGTCCCGCCAGCTATAAAAATCGGATAACAAGCCGGTGGACTCACCGGGAAATCTCACCCCGGTGGTTTCGCCAAAACCGGCACCGGCAAAGACTTTCCACAGGGTTTTCGGTTCAATGGACAAGGCCAGCTTACTGGCCCCCACGTTGCTGGATTTTTGAATCACAGTGGCCACATCAATAGCGCCGTAGTTGCGAAAATCGCGAATGACTTTATTACCCACGCGATATAAACCGGGGGAGGTATCCACGATGGTGCGCGGCTGGTATTTGCCGGACTGCAATGCCGCGGCGACGGTAAACGGCTTAACCGTGGAGCCGGGTTCGAAAACATCGGTGATGGCACGGTTGCGCAGGTGATCCAGCTGCAACTCATCCCTGTTGTTGGGATTATATGAAGGCTGATTCACCATTGCCAGTATTTCGCCATTATGGGCATCGAGAATAACGATGGAGCCGGATTCGGCACGGCGTTTCTGCACCGCCGCTTTCAGTTCCCGGTACGCCAGGTATTGAATACGGCGATCAATGGTCAGCACCACATCTTCGCCGTGTTGCGGCGAGCTCACCAGTTCCACCTCTTCCACCACCTGCCCCAGGCGGTTTTTAATCACCCGCTTGCTGCCGGGTTTGCCCCGCAACCGTTCGTCCAGCGCCAGTTCCACCCCTTCCTGGCCAACATCATCGATGTTGGTGAATCCCACCACGTGAGCGGTCACCTCACCGGCGGGATAATAACGGCGGTCTTCCTGGGTGAGAAACACGCCGGGGATCTTCAGCTGGCGAACTTTTTGCGCCACTTCCGGAATCACCTGGCGCTTGAGATACATGAACTCCTTGCCCGCATGACTGGCAAGTTGTTGTTGCAGTTCATTTATGTCGATGTTCAGTTCCACGCACAGGCGCACCCACTCGTGGCGGGCCTTGATCAGTTCCTGCGGATTGGCCCACACTGAATTTACCGGCGCGCTGATGGCCAGGGGCTCGCCGTGCCGGTCCATTATCATGCCCCGGTCGGCAGGCACCTGTACTTCCCGCAGGTAACGGGCATCCCCCTGGTTTTGCAGGAAATCCTTGCTCACCACATGCAGGTCGACGGCACGCCAGATCAGCATAAACGCCACGAAGCCCATCATCAGGGCCGTTAGCGCAACCCGTTGCTTGTCTTTGGTGCTATATGTATCGTTGGTTGTCATGGTTGAATAATCAATACCGAATCCATGGGTGGCAAGCGCATCCCCAGTTTATGGTTAGCAATCTTTTCCACCCGGCCATGCGCCGCCCAGGTGGCCTGTTCCAGTTGCAGTTGTCCCCATTCCGTTTCCATTTTGTCCTGCTGTTTTTTCAGTTCCTGCATTTGCACAAAGGCCTGACGGTTCAGATGAATGGCATTGACCACCTGCAACCCGGAGATCAGTACCAGCAGCGTCAAGCCTGTGACCGTTAACTGCATTTTTGTCATGACAATGTTATCTATATCCGTTAAATTTTTTCCGCGATCCGTAACACGGAACTGCGCGCTCGCGGGTTACGTTCCAGTTCGGCATCACCGGGTTTTATGGCCTTACCAATTGCCTTCAGGCGCGGATTCAGCTGCGCCTGGGTTACCGGCACGCCGGCCGGATAACGGTCGCCCCGGGACTGGTCCCGGATAAAGCGTTTGACGATCCGGTCTTCCAGTGAATGAAAACTGATAATGACCAGCCGGCCGCCACTTTTTAGTACGTCCAGCACCTGCCCGAGGCAGGTGGTTAATTCATCCAGTTCGTTGTTAATAAAAATCCGGATAGCCTGAAAGCTCTGGGTCGCCGGATCTTTGCCTATTTCCCATCGCGGATGGGCCTTGGCAATGATCGACGCCAGTTGCTTTGTGGTCGTAATAGGCTGATCCTCTCTCGCGGTTACGATGGCCCTGGCAATGCGTTTGGCAAAACGCTCTTCACCGTACTCCTTGAGTACGGCGGCCAGATCCCGTTCACTGACTTGCGCTATCCACTGCGCAGCGCTGCGGCCGCTGTCGGGATCCATGCGCATATCCAGTGCACCATCGCGGCGAAAACTGAACCCCCGCGCGGCATCGTCAACCTGGGGCGAAGAGATACCCAGGTCCAGCAATACGCCGTCCACTTTGCCCAGCCAGCCTTGCTCAGTCGCCTGTTGTTTCAGCATGGTAAATGAGCCCTTTGCAATGATGACGCGCTCATCGGCCGCAAACAGTTGGCGGGCTGCCGCAATTGCCTGCGGGTCCTTATCCATGACCAGCAACCTGCCCTGGTCATCCAGTTTTTCCACGATCCGGCTTGCGTGGCCACCGCGACCAAACGTACCGTCGATATATGTTCCCCGGGGTTTGATGCTGAGTCCTTCCAGCACTTCGTCAAGCAACACCGGTTGATGACTGAATTCATTCACCTTGGCATCGATAGCCGCTACAACGACAGTTGCTCCAGTTCATCCGTCAAGCTGCCTTCCTCACTGGTTTCGGACAACCAGGCATTCTGGCGATCGAGCCAGCGTTGCTCATCCCATAGCTCGAACTTGTTACCCACACCAATGAGGACAACCCGCTTGTCCAGGCCGGCAAATTCCCGCAGCGAAGGCGGCAACAGCAAACGACCGTTGTTGTCCATTTCCAGTTCGGATGCATAACCAATGATCAACCGCTGCAGATCACGGGCTTTCTTGTTCATGTTGGACAACTTCATCACCTTTCGTTGTACCGTCGTCCATTCATGAATGGGATAGAGCATCAAGCAGACATCCGGGTGCACGGTAGCGCACAGCTTGCCGCCAGCGCTTTCGGTCAGATAGGCACGATAGCGGGTCGGTATCGCTAACCGACCTTTCGCATCGAGATTGATCGAAGTATGCCCACTTAACACCAAAAAATTTCCCTAATCGACCACAGTTACCCATGGATTTCCAATAATGTCCACTTTTCCCCACATTACTACACTATAGGAATGAAACTGACCGAGTGTCAAGCTAAAAGTCCTGAAAAACAGGGGAATTCTTTCTTGCGGGACAAGCACTTAGGTGACAAAAAGGGTCACCTGGGGCAGGTGGTTGAATGCCAATTAACCACAACAACAACCGGTTAAATAGCCTACTTAAAGTACTACATTAACTTACAATGAGCGAATGGAAGATAATGGGCGCAATGTGAATATTTACAGGTTTGAAACACAGGATGGATTACGTGATTTTGGCGGGATTTAAACCAGGTTTGACTACGCGTCATTCAAAGATAAGAAAGGGAGCCGGCCGATAAGCCGGGTTCTGTCGAGAACAGTCATTCATCTGGATGTACGTCGCCGCACACCTCAAGCAACCTACCCGGGAACCGATGCGGACCACATCGTGTGCCAAGCACATGTTCCCCTATTTGGTCTTGCTCCGGGTGGGGTTTACCGTGCCGCCGTATGTTACCACCGGCGCGGTGCGCTCTTACCGCACCATTTCACCCTTACCGGCGCCCGAAAGCGCTTAGGCGGTATACTTTCTGTTGCACTGGCCGTGGGCTCACGCCCCCCAGGGATTACCTGGCACCCTGTCCTGTGGAGCCCGGACTTTCCTCCCTATCCTTGCGGATAGCGCGACTGTTTAGCCGACTCCCCTGTGCTTTATATAGCAATTGGACCGAAATACAAGCCAAAGTTGCGCTGCATGTGTAACGCTATGTATCCGATCAGTCACCGGCCTTTGAATGCTTGAGCTGCAGGGCGCGATCATAGAGCTGATTTTTCTTTACGCCGGTAATCCTTGACGCCAGGGAAGCGGCGGTTTTGAGCGGCACCGCTTCCAGCAAGATTTCCAGCAACGCGTCCTGCTCGGTTTGCCGCAGCGCCGGCTCCCGGCCAGTGCCCTGCACCAGCACCACGAATTCGCCTTTTTGCTGATTGGTATCGGCGCCGACCTGCGCCAACAGCGATTCCAGGCTCCCGCGCAATACCGTTTCAAACGTCTTGGTCAACTCTCGAGCGATCACCGCGGGACGTTCCGACCCAAATGCATCCACCATGGCGCCGAGGCTGTCGATGATGCGATGAGGCGCCTCGTAGAAAATCAACGTACGCGGCTCGCTGGCCAGCGCCTGCAACGCTTTTTGCCGGGCACCGGATTTAGCCGGCAAAAAACCTTCGAAACAGAAGCGGTCGCTGGGCAATCCCGACACCGAAAGCGCTGTAATAGCCGCGCTGGGACCAGGCACCGGCACCACTTTGATCGAGTTTTCAATAGCCCGTTGAATAAGCCAGTACCCCGGATCACTGATCAGTGGCGTGCCGGCATCGGAAATCAGCGCCACATCGACGCCCTGTTGCAGTTTTTCGACCAGGTGGATGGAATTTTCCCGCTCGTTGTGGTCATGTAAAACGTAGCGGGATGCGTTAACATCGTAATGCTGGAGCAGTTTCGCGCTGTGGCGGGAATCTTCCACCACGACCAGGCCTGCCTGCCGCAATACCTCAACGGCCCGATAGGTGATATCCCCCAGGTTGCCAATGGGTGTGGCGACGATATACAAAACGCCTGGTTGAAAAGCAGGTTGAGCCGTTTCCGTCATGGTATACCCAGCCTATGGCTTGAGGCGCGAAGGGTCAATGTTCATCCCGTTGTATCGGCAAATATTTGCTATTATACGATGGACTACTTTGCTCGGTTGCGATAATAGAGCTGCCAGCAGGATGATGAAATACCGGTCAGGCCCCGATACAACTTCTATTGGATCGCCACTACGTGTATTGTCAGCCAGCGACCAGACGCTGCGTCAGAATACGCATAAGGCAAACCGCCTGTGTTTAACAACTTCAACTCATTGATGTGCGCAAACGATGATAAAACGGATACAAACTCACAAAAAGTCGTCCCTCTTCCAGTTAATTTGCATGGCAGCCGTGTTGGTACTGCTGGCTTCCTGTGGCGCGCCACCGAAAAAACCCACGCCGAAACCGACAGAACAACCCTCGGGTTTCCCTTCCACGGTACAACCACCGGAAGGCGAAGCGCCCATTCCGCCCACCGCGGCGCCCAGTGAAACCGAAGCGCAACAGCGTTTTGAGAACCCGGCGAAAAATCTCATTAACATGGGCCGTTATCTGGATGCGGCGTTGCTGTTATCGGAACTGGCAGCCAGTGTTTCATCGCCGCAAAAGCAGGAATATCAGTTGCAGATCGCTTCGTTATTATTACAGGGCAATTATCTGTTGCAAGCCGAGCAAATCCTGAACGAAATAAACGTTGCCAATCTACCCACCAGTTTCCATATCCGCAAAACCCTGTTGTCGGCCCAATTGGCCCTGGCACAACAACAACCCCAGGAAGCGGTCAATCGCCTCGACTCCATCGCAGCGCTCATTAGCACCGCCGATAGCGAACTGCAAAAGGACTTTTATAACAAGCGCATCGATGCCTTTTATGCCATTGGCGACTACGCCGGTTCCGCCGTTGCCCGCAAATCATTAAACAACCTCATCACCGATGAGGAACAGATCCTGGAAAATCAGGAAATCATTCTGCGCGACCTGCAGGAACTGTCGCCTTCCCAGCTGTCCTCGTTGAGTGACCAGCCCTTTGAAGAAGAAATGCACGGCTGGATTAATCTCGCCTACATCGCTAAAACCGTGGGCGACGAAACCCAGGCCCAACAACAAATTGATCAATGGCTGGAACTCTATCCCAACCATCCGGTGAACTTTTCCATTCTGAAAACCATCATCTCCCAGCAACCGGAAGCGCTGGGACGGCCGTCGCAAATAGCGCTGCTGTTGCCGTTAAAGGGCCGTTTCGCCAAGGCGGCACAAGCCATCGAGCAGGGATTCCTGGCCACCTATTACAACCAGAAAGACGATGCACACCGGCCCAAATTACGCGTCTACGACGAAGGCGACGACCCCCAGCAAATCGAGGCCATATACCGCCAGGCAGTAGAGGACGGCGCGGAGTTTGTGGTCGGCCCGTTAAATAAAGATTCCGTTAACGTGCTGGCGCGCCTTGATGACTTGCCGGTACCGGTGTTGACCCTCAATTACAGCGAGTATCCCGACGCAAAAAACAAAAACCTGTTTCAAATGAGCCTGTCACCGGAGCAGGAAGCACGCCAGGTGGCGGAACACGCCTGGCTTGACGGTCATCAAAAAGCTGCGACCATCGTACCCAATACTGCGTGGGGTGACCGGGTATTCGCGGCGTTCAAGGAACGCTGGGAAGAACTGGGTGGTGAAGTGGTGGAACAGCAAACTTATAACG
>JASFMT010000119.1:0-8759 GCA_050117455.1 Gammaproteobacteria bacterium
AAGATAATTCGCATCCAGTGCCAATGCCTCGTCCAGTGCCGCCCGGGCTTGTTCATAGTCCTTCAGCTCCTGAAAAACATTGGCCAGCTCCAGTTTCCAAAGTGGATTGGACGGATCCTGCCTGCTAATCTGACGATAGGTTTCCAAAGCCTCCTCGGGTTTATCCAGTTTCAGTAATGAGGCGGCAACCAGTCTATGTATTTCAACGTTACCCGGTTTGAGCGCCGCGGCTTCCCGGGCTAAGGTTAATGACTGTTTTACATCGCCAGTCTTGAAGTAATAACGGGCAAGAATGAGCCGGGGCAGCAGCGCATTGTCGTTGGCCTGGCGGGCTTTTTCAAGCCACTTTACTGCCTGCTCCCCATCGCCGCGCCGTTCGGCAACTTGTGCCTTGCCCAACAGGGCCGTTACATTCCCTGAGTCATGGGATAAAACACTATCAAACTGTTTATCAGCGGCGGCAAGATTTCCGTCCTCAAAAGCCAGACGGGCCAGGTTGATGCGCGCCGTGGAAAAATTTGTATCCAGTTGCAGGGCTTTGTCAAAATGTTCACGCGCTTTATCGCGTTCACCGGCAAACATTTCCACACTGCCGGACACGGTCCACCAACCGGGATTATCCGGATACTGGTCGGTCATTTGCTTTGCCGTGGCCCGCGCCTGTTCAAAATCCTTTTTGCGCAAATAAGAGTAAACCAGTAACAGCTTGGCCTGATCCACCTGGTCGCCGGTAATCTGCTCCAGTTCCTTTATTGCACTGTCGTAAGCGCCTTCCTGCAAATAAACCTTGGCTAATTCAGCACGGATTTGGGGATTGTCCGGTTTGGACTGCCTGGCCCGTTCCAGATAATCAGCCCCCATCCTGGCATTACCGCTGGCGGTGGCGGCTTTACCGATTGCCGCCAGTAGTCCGGCGTCGTTCCGCGAAGATTCCACGGCGGCGTCAAGAGCCTCTTGCGCCTCTTCGGGTTTGTTCAACTTCAAACGCACAATGCCAAGCAAGGTTCGGGCTTGTATATGCGTTGGGACGCGATTGACAAAGGTACTCAAATAAGAGTTAGCCAGTTCGTAATTACCCTTTGCATAATGAACTGCCCCCATTAGCAACGACGCCGGTAAATGATCCGGCGCCACCGCGACCACCTGTTGCAAATTTTCAAGGGCGGTATCGTAGTCTTTTTGCGTGTAGGCCAACAATGCCCGCAGGTACTTTGGCAGCGGATGACCCGATACCGCTTTTGACAGTTTATTGATCGCATCACCCGCCGCTTCAGGCTTGTTGTTGGCGATTAAGACAAACGATAACTTGCTAAGCGCGTTGAGTTGCTGTGCTGTGTTATTTTGTTTTTTGCCAGCCTCGATTGCCCGTCGATAAAAATCTTCGGCTTTGTCCAGCTGCTTACGCCGGGTAGCAATTTCCGCTTTCAGCAACAGCGTATCGATGGCGTTTTCATCCCGCTTATCCAGAGGTGCTATGCGGTTTTCCGCCTGATCCAGATCACCTTGCGCCAGGGAAACTTTCGCCAGGCCCACCAACGCGCCACTGGCATTGTTATCCAGTGACAATGCCTGTTCATAATCCGATGATGCCTGGGCAATATCGCCCTTACCCAGGTTTGCATCGCCGCGCAAAATGCGCAGATCCATTTTTTGTTGCTCTGTTAGACCGTCATCGATCGTTATCAGGCTTAGCGCTTCATCGTATTTTCCCTGCAACACCATGGCCCTGGCCAACGCCGGCGTCAAATCCTTTCCGGTGTAGCCGAGTTCTTTCGCCTTCTGCAATTCCTTTTCCGCTGACGCACCATTTCCCGTTGCCAGATAGGACATACCTAACAGATACCGGGCCTGCTGATGTTTTGCATCTTCCTGCAGAACATTCTTAAGCTCGATAATAGCGGCGTTATGTTTGTGTTCCTGCCGGTACTGTTTAGCCTTTTCAAGGTGGGCACCAATATCGTCCTCAGACCCGCATGCAGCTAACAACATCGTTGCCACAAGCAATATGCAATTTGCCAACGTGAAAGCTTTTTGAGATGAACAGGGTTGTCTAAAAGATAAAGTCATTGATACACATTCCTTGCAGTATGAGTTCTACAACAATCAGTTTTTGTCAGTGACACGCATCGCATTTGCAACAGTGACTTCAAGCTCATTCAGCGATGCGGCCGTAAAGTCCCTCAATCTTGTTTTTGCATGCTCCGGTGAATCCTGAATATCAGTCGCCAGAATAAATACCGTCGTCGCGGGGTGGCCGGTTAACAGGCCTTTAATACCCAGTAATTTCGCTTTAGCAGCGCTTAGGGTTCTCTGCCCCCCGACATAGTACCAGCGCCACAACAACCTGGTACTGCCTGTCATGGAACGAAGCACGATCTCCTCGCGTTTAACAGCGCCAACGGGGTCAATGGTGGTTTCCAGATTTTTCCTCGAAATGACGGTCCAGCGATTCTGGTCAAACAAACGATTCTGATAGTGAATCGCCTCTTTGCCTTGCGCCTGGTGAAAGTAATAATAAACATGGAGTAGCACGGGCTCCGGTGCGGACTGACGCATCAACCCCGTTTGCGGCGCCTGCCGACCATCGCCACGCACATAGCCGGCGGAAACATGCAGGTCCGCGCCATGATAATCCGGTTGCCAGTTCCAGGTAGTCGACTCCGTTTTTCGCCAGTCATCATACGCGGACGCCAGTTCAATGTTCAGGAACTTTTTGTAATCGGTTTCCGGCTGGTACACCATTGCCATCACCGGCCCGGCAAGGGCAGCAAACGTTGCCGCCACCAGCGCCATAATGGCATTGGCGTTAAAGCGCCCTCCATTGACAGGTGAAGTTTCGCTGCCGTTGTTGCCGGCGGTGGTTTTAGTATTACCGGCGGTCTCGCGCACGACGCGCCGATACCACCGATCGGACAGCAATACCCGGTTACTGGCAAAAATAAAGGCGAAGATACCTATACCGAACAGCACCCATCCCAGCATCACGTGATCGGTGGTTACAAAATAATGCTGCATCTGTGTTAAATGACCCGCTATAACGACCGTTAAAATCCGGATAATGTTAACCACAATAGCCAATAACACGGCGGCCACTAGATACAGCACAGCGGCACCGAATCGAAGCCGGGCCTGGTAAATATATAACAACGCGATAGCGATCGCGGCGACCACCATACGTAATCCACTACATCGGTCCGCAATTTCAAATGTGCCGCTTTGCAATAAAATATGCACGCCTTCCTTCACAAACGGTATGCCGGTAAACCCCAGCAAAAAACTAACCCCCCACGCCGTGATGTGCTGCAAATGGATATTCAAAAAATCCCAAATTGGAATCGCCGTCAACACCACTGCCAGCGGTATCAGCAAGACCTTGACCATCTCAAACCCGAACAAGCACCAGAACAATGCGCCGATCAATGCCCACAACGCCAACTGCTGCAACACCTGTATGTTGCCTGCATCGGCAACAAACCAGGCTAGCGAACTCAATAACAGCAACACAAATCCTGCAAAGTGAATTTTCAGTGGTGGCAGGGTTTCTGTTCGCAGCCAGTACCGTAAAAAAATATAGAGGGCTATTACAAATGCCAGTGATCCGTGCGAATAAGCCGGATTACCCGATTCCATCCACAACTGGTAATAACTAAAGATCGTGTCAGAGTACAAGACGCCAACCGCTACCAGCAGGATAAACACCGTGTTTTGAGGTTTGGCGATCGTATCTCTTATTGGCATTGCATGAGTGGCTGTTTTGATTTTTGCATTCTCCATACGGAAAAAAGAAATACATACACAGCGTATAGTATCCTTTGCTAAATCACTTACGCCTTTATATAGATATATTTAGTTTTTGCGGCGAACTAACCGGCGTCGGTCTTGAGACCGTATTTATTCATTAAGCCATACAAGGTGGGCCGGCTGATACCCAACAGCTCGGCGGCATGGGATATGTTGTTATCGACGCGCGCCATCGCTGCAAGGATAGCGCTGCGTTCAGCCTCTTCCCTGGCTACCCGCAACGACAATTCCGGCGCCTGTTTGTCATCCGTTGCCACCGGATCCAGATCCAGATCCTCTTCGTTGATAAGGTTGTCATCGGAGATGATACAGGCGCGTTTCACCTTGTTTTCCAGTTCACGTACGTTACCGGGCCAACGATGTTGGCACAAGGCATTTAAAGCTGTTTCGGAAAAGTTTTTCTTCTTGCCTTTGTGTTCCGCATTAAAACGATTGAGAAAAGAACGGGCCAGTAGAATAATATCTTCATCCCGCTCTCTTAAGGGTGGTATCTCTATGGTAATTTCACTGAGCCGGTAATAAAGGTCTTCGCGGAAACGGCCCTGTTCAATTAGTGTCTGCAGGTTCTGATGAGTGGCGCATATTATTCGAACATCGACGGAAATTTCTTTACGCCCTCCCAGTCGCTCAATCACTCGCTCCTGTAAAAACCTTAACATTTTTGCCTGCAACGCCGGCGGCAGATCACCCACTTCATCAATAAAAAACGTCCCGCCATCGGCGTATTCCAGTTTACCAGGGGTTTGTTTCGTCGCACCGGTGAATGCGCCTTTCTCATAACCAAACAGTTCGCTTTCCAGCAATGTTTCCGGAATGGCTGCACTGTTTATAGCCACAAACGGCTTTTCCGCCCGCCGACTCAGGTCATGCAACGCCCGCGCAATTATTTCCTTGCCAGTACCGCTTTCACCGAGTATTAACGTCGTGGCGTTGGTGGGTGCGACTTTTTCCACTGTGCGGCAGACCTTCAACATAGCAGGGCTGGAGGCAACAATACCCTTTAATGCGACACCTGGCTGACGACGCTGCAACTCCCGAAAATCCTGTTCCAGACCGTGAAGGTTGTAAGCGCGATCGATAATCAGTGACAGTATGTCCGGATCGATGGGTTTTTGATAAAAGTCATAGGCACCCAGGCCAATGGCTTTTAGCGCGTTTTCCCGGTCATCGTTACCTGTGACCACGATCACTTTGGTGTGGGGCGCGACACGGTGAATCTCTTCCAATAGCGCCAGGCCGGCACTTGCATTAGCCGGATCCGGCGGCAACCCAAGGTCCAGTGTAACAACCGGCGCCTGGGTCTTATGTAACTGTTCCATCGCCGATTCGCGGTCATCCGCCACGCTCACTTCATAATCCTTAAAACTCCAGCGCAATTGTTTTTGCAGCCCCGGATCGTCTTCAATAACCAGCAGCGGTTTTAGTTTTGGGTTAGTCATAACTTCGTGTATGCGTTTAATACTATTTCTACTAATTGTGGTGGTGCAAAACGGCGTCCGTGCTCACGGGCAAACTTAAAATAAATGTGGTGCCATGGTTTTTCTGACTGGTAACCTGGATACGTCCGCCCAGCGCCCTGACAAATTCCCGAGCTTCATAAACACCGATGCCCATGCCGGCGTTGCCCTTGGTGGTTTCGAACGGCCTGAATAATTTTTCGTTGATAAATGCCTCATCCATGCCGCAGCCGTTGTCTTTAATGGCGATTTTGGCCTCGCCGTCTTCAGTATAAAGCCGCACCTGCACAAATCCATCTTTTTCGGTGGCTTCCTGGGCATTCTGAACCAGGTGTTCAAATACGGCCACCAACCGGTCCCGGTTTGCCAATATTGTTATATCTTTATTATCAACGGTGAGTTGCGGTTTGGGATCCCGGGCAGCGGCGCGCGTATTTACAGCCTGTTCCAGGGCCCCCTGTAATTCTACCTGAGTTATATGCTCGCTCACAGCCTGCTGGGTGCGCAGTTGCGCCAGCAACCGGTTCATTTTTTGGGTTGCGTTGGCTATGGTGGTGAACGCATCATCAATAAATTCAGGATTGTCGCCATGAGCTGCTGCGTTGCGTTCGATGAGTGACAGCTGGGCAACAATATTTTTCAGATCATGAACCACAAATGCCGACAACCGGTTAAACGCCTCGAACTGGCGCGCCGAAGCCAGTGCCAGATTAACCTCCAGTAGCGCCAGGTAACCTGCCACCTCGCGTCCCGCGGTACGCAATATGTCCCTCACTTCCCAGTTTAAGGAATAGCGGGTTCTGGCATTGGTTAATACCGCGATACCCAGCAACCGGCTCTGATGCATCAAGGGAACAATCAACCAGACCTCGGGCAAATTCAGTAACCACTGGGGTAAATCCAGTCCTTCATAAGCGCTAGCACGCTGCCGATACTCATGAATATCAATGATCCATTGGGTTCTTTCCATAAACTGTACCATGGATGCCGATGACTCAATGGGGGCAGGCGTTAAATCCGGGAGGTTCCAGTTGACCACCAGCTGGAATCCCTCCTGCTCCTGGCGCACCCACAACAATCCGGCAGGGCTCTCCACGATATCCGCCAGCGCACGCAATGACGTGTTGCGTAATTCCCGCGGCTGCTGCTGGCTGGATAACAAATCAATAATCCGCAACCATTCTTCCCGGTAGTCATAGCGGTACTGGAAAAAATGCTTGGCGAGGAACACCCGCAACGATGCCCGAATAGACCCGGAAAACATCAGTAATACAAAAATAATCGCGGCTCCAAACAGGAACACCGCCCGCAACATGCCGCCCCATTCGCCGCCATAAATCTTGATATAGTAACCGCCCAGCCCCATCGCCAGCAGATACAGGCCACTGACCAGCAAGGCGGTGGTATGAAACACAAACTTGTGGGAAACAAAAAATTTCAACGGCACCTGTGGGGTTCGTGACGCCGAAATGGCAATCAACGGCACTACCAACGCGTTGACAAAACCGCGGGCCACCCAGATATCCGCATCGATCTGCCGGACCAACAGGGTATCGGCATACAAATAAAACTCATAGGTAAACAGGCCTGCCAGTCCCACGCAAAGGTATTTAATCGCCCAGCGTTGGTCCGGTTCGATATGCCGCAACAGTTGTTCAATAAGAAACAAACCCAGCGCTGCCATTAATAAATGGCATATAACTAAATACTCGTAATCACTACCTTCGGTGAAAAGCGCAGGATTGATAACAAAATACACCAGCAACAGAATTACGGCACCAAAAAAGACGTACGTTACAGTCGTCAGCCGCTTAAGATACCGATAGGCCTTCGAGTTGCGGGTGCCATGCAGCAACAACACTTCCAGAAACACCAGCCAGGCAATCATACGCACTGTGTCACTGGCTTCGAGCCAAAGTAACTCCCGCGGTAATACCAGCTCTATGTCGGCAGCAAAAAACGCAGCGACGACAGACCACGCCAAACTGATCGCGACGGCAATGGTGAGCAGGACGGCCTGGGGTGAACGACGAAAATTGGTAACAAGCAGTATGGCAAATATCAGGAACGACAATGCCGCCAGCGAATAACTGAGAGTACCCAGAGATTCCATGAAAGGTTAGCTAAGCACTTTTGGACCGGTGTTAAGCATCAATTACCGGCCTCCTTTGCCCCAGATGACTTCATGGGCGGTTTGCAGAATGACAACCAGATCCAGAAACAGCGTAAAGTTCTTAATATAAAACAAATCGTATTGCAGTTTTTCCAGGGAGTCTTTTTCTGACGCTCCGTAGGGGTAACATACCTGGGCCCAGCCGGTAATGCCGGGTTTAACACGGTGGCGTTCCGCGTAATACGGAATCTGTTCGGTAAGGTTGGTCACAAACTCCGGGCGCTCCGGGCGCGGCCCCACGAAACTCATATCACCTTTCAACACATTAAAGATCTGCGGCAGTTCATCCAGCCGTACCTTGCGAATAAAATCGCCCACACGGGTAATACGGGTATCATTTTTCTGTGCCCACTGGGCGCCCGCTTTTTCCGCATCCACCCGCATGCTGCGAAATTTGTAGACGTTAAACAATTTCCAGTGCTGGCCCACCCGCACCTGCCGGTAAATCACCGGTGCCCGCGGCCCCTCCTCCAGTTTTATGGCGATGGCGACCAGTAGCATGGCGGGCCATACAATGACCAGCAATAACAGGCTAACAAGCATATCAAACGCGCGCTTCTCAAAGTTAATCCATTGGCTTTGATTAAAACCATCGGAAAAAATCATCCAGCTGGGATTTAAAATATCCAGTTTGATTTTGCCCACCTCGCGTTCAAAGAACCCCAGCAGGTCGATGACATCCACCCCGCTGAGCTTACAATCGAGTAATTCATGGACCGGAAAACTTTTCCGACGGCGGTCTCCTACCGCGATAACGACCTCATCAATCTGCAGTTTGGTAGCCAGGGTCAACAGTGGCACGTCCGGCCGGATAATCAAGTTCTCATCCACCACGTCGTGCTCCCCCCGGACATGGACATAACCCACCACCAGGAATCCCCGCCGGTCCGTACGGCGGCGCAATTGCTGGGTAATCTGCTGCGCCTGGGGCCCCGCCCCCAGCACCAGCACCCGCCGCTTGAGGGTGTCCTCATCAATGGTGCGCAGAAACAGAATCCGGATCAACAAAATCAGGACAAATCCAACAGTGAACGAGATAAGGGTGGCGCCGCGCCCCAGAAACAACGACGGTACCAGGTAATTGACCAGGCTCATCACTACGAATCCCAGCAGGAACGCCGTCAATAATCGCAACACCATGCCCGCCGTGCCATGCCGGAACCGGCGTTGGTAAAGCCCCATGGACGCCAGGCACAAAAACATCACCACCGCAAAGACCACCGCCTTGGGGTAAATTTGTCCGGCAAAATCCGGGTCCCCCAGCCAGTCGCCCACAAAGCGCAATGCGACGCCGGCGTAAATGGAAAACAGAAATACCAGGATTTCTC
>JASFMT010000120.1:0-8751 GCA_050117455.1 Gammaproteobacteria bacterium
GATAGGTCGCTGTAGGTATATTGTGCCGGGCAAGAAAATCCTTGCTGAAGGATTTGGAACCTTCCAGTTGCGCCGCGGCTTTGGAAGGCCCGAAGCAGCGCAGGCCGGCATCCTGAAAGGCATCAACGATACCCATCACCAGTGGGGCTTCCGGTCCGACAATCGTCAAGTTAACAGATTGTTGTTTGGCAAAGTCAATGAGCGCGGTAATGTCTTCACTCTTGATGTCAACATTTTCAATGTTGGGCTCCAGGGCAGTGCCGGCGTTACCCGGCGCCACATAGACGTGGTCTACTTTAGGGGACTGTGCCGCTTTCCACGCCAACGCGTGTTCACGGCCGCCGCTGCCGATAATTAATACTTTCATGGATAACATGCCTTACGTTAATAACTATACCCAAAGCGTCTGCGGAAATGCGCAAGTTTACTGCTCAACGCAAAGGCGCCAGGGCTCAAAAGTAATAAGAAATATCAAAATATGCAAAACCGGTATTGAAATTTACCGGTTACCAGTTTTGTCTATGGTGATATCGCACTGATTTTCGGATCGGTCGCTAGGGTTGTAGTACGGACTTAACTGTTTTACGCGAAGCCTGGACGAAGCATTGTTTTTCTATCAGTGCGTTTTTTGTCTTTGCGGCTCTGCGTCTTTGCGTTAAAAATCTACACCTAGTGGCGGAAGTGGCGCATACCGGTAAATACCATGGCAATACCGTGTTCGTTGGCGGCGGCGATGACCTCATCGTCGCGCATGGACCCTCCCGGCTGTATCACCGCGCTAACCCCTTCCTCGGCCGCGCTGTCCAGGCCATCGCGAAAGGGCAGGAATGCATCACTGGCCATCACCGATCCCCTGACGGTTAAACTGGCGTCCTTGGCTTTAATGGCGGCGATCCTGGCGCTGTAGACACGGCTCATCTGGCCGGCACCGATACCAATAGTCATTTTATCCTTGCCGTATACGATAGCGTTGGATTTGACGAACTTGGCCACTTTCCAGCTAAACAGCAAATCCTCGATTTCCTGGTCTGTGGGCTGGCGTTCGGTAACCACTTTCAATTCTTTTTCGCTCACCATGCCAATGTCGCGGTTCTGCACCAATAGGCCGCCATTAACGCGCTTGAAGTCCATGGCCGTTGGATCAGGTTGTTTCCATTGACCGCACTGGATGACACGAACATTTTTTTTCTGATTGAGAATCGAAATAGCGTCCTCTTCAATTTCCGGGGCAATCAGTACCTCGACAAATTGCCGTTCGATAATTTGCGAGGCCGCCCACATATCAAGCGGACGATTGACGGCGATGATGCCGCCAAAAGCTGATGTTGGATCGGTCTGAAAAGCCCGGTTATAGGCCTGCAGGATATTTTCTTCGATAGCCACACCACAGGGATTGGCATGCTTGACGATGACACAGGCCGGTTCGTCAAACTGTTTCACGCATTCCAGGGCGGCATCGGTGTCGGCAATATTATTAAACGACAATTCCTTGCCCTGTATCTGTTTGCCGGTGGCAACACTGGCTTCGCGTGGATTGTGTTCCACATAGAAGGCAGCCTTCTGGTGCGGGTTTTCCCCGTAACGCATGTCCTGGGCTTTTTTCATCTGGAAGTTAAATGTCCGGGGGAATGTTTTTTCCTTATCCTGAAGTTGCTTGCCCAGATAATTGGCGATAGCACCGTCATAGCGCGCGGTGTGTTCGAAGGCTTTTGTCGCCAGGCTTATACGCAACTTGTCGGACACTTGCTGGTTTTTACCCAATTCATTTAGTACCAGTGCATAGTCGCGGCTATCCACGATCACGGTTACGGATTCATGATTCTTGGCGGCCGAACGCAATAGTGTCGGGCCACCGATGTCAATGTTTTCTATGGCGGTGGCCAGGTCGCAATCGGGTTTGGCAATGGTCTGTTCGAAGGGATACAGGTTGACGACCACCAGGTCGATGGGCAGGATCTTGTGCTTGAGCATTGCTTCGTCGTCTACCCCGCGCCGGCCCAGGATGCCGCCGTGGACCTTGGGGTGCAGAGTCTTGACCCTGCCGTTCATCATTTCCGGGAACCCGGTATAGTCAGAAACTTCTTTGACTTTAATCTTATTGTCGGTCAGCAGCTTGGCGGTACCGCCGCTGGACAGTATATCAATGCGAAGATCAGCCAGGCCTTTGGCAAATTCGACGATGCCGGTCTTGTCGGAAACGCTGATCAATGCTCTTTTTACCGCGGTCATATTGTTATTGTTCCACAGTGTGTCATGGTTAATGTCATTGCCCTTGCATTGCAGTAAATTGCTCGCATTCTTGCGCCTTAATCCCTGGTTAAGATCGCTGGCCGCGGACGGTAAATTTTACCGCATACATCTTATTATAGTGAATATGGGTTGATTCGGGAGCAACGAAAGATTGAATAGCGTTTTGATTGTTCATCCGTCCTGGATCTTTGTTATAGAGTCACGTGTTAGCCAATAGCTAACGGGCGGCCTGTCATGGTTTTGTTGGCCTACGGATAGTCGGTTTATTGTAGCAGCAAATATATGTTCATTATCCGCATAGCGCCTTCATGTCGGCCGGGTGTGCCGCATGCTTCCTGGAAGCAGCGTGTTACCCGGCCGACGTGAAAGCGCCGATGGTTAAATGAAGCAGGCCAGCAAAAGCAATTATATGCGTTGTTACGATGACGCAATAATTACTTAATATCGTATTGTTTTAGTTTTTTGCGCAATGTACCGCGGTTCAATCCTAATACAATAGACGCTTTGCTTTGATTTCCCCGGGTATATTCCATCACGGATTCCAGTAACGGGCGCTCCACTTCCTGCAGTACCAACTGGTATAGGTGTGCGGGTTCGTGGCCATCCAAGTCCTTATAATAATTTTGTAAGACTTGTTTAATGTGGTCCGATAAGGATTGGCCGCCAGCTTCTACGGTTTCTTGTTTTTCAAGTGCTGAGGGTAGCTCAGTAGTCATGCTGCAAGTTCCTCTCGCATCATTAGTTTATCGAAAAATTCCTGCGTTAATTGTAATTGGCTCTCCACAGTGTCAACACGGTTCACCATCTGGCGGAACGTCGCACCGTGAGGGTGTCCCTTGCTGTACCATGAGATATGCTTACGTGCCACCCGTACGCCTGTGTATTCTCCGTAAAACTCATAGAGATTATGCAGGTGTCCGAGAAGGATATCGCGAACTTCCGTGACACCCGGCTCAGGCAATTTTTCCCCGGTTTTTAGAAAATGCTCTACCTCCCGAAAAATCCAGGGCCGGCCTTGGGCCGCACGTCCAATCATAATGCCATCCGCTCCGGTATATTCCAATACGTATTTTGCTTTTTCTGGTGAACAGATATCACCATTGGCAATAACCGGAATATTAACAGCGGATTTTATTGCTGCAATGGTATCGTATTCCGCATCACCTTTATATCCACAGGCTCGGGTGCGACCGTGAACCGAAAGCGCTTTCACGCCGGCGGATTCGGCAATACGCGCAACACGCATTCCATTACGGTGAGTTTTATCCCAACCGGTGCGAATTTTCAAGGTAACCGGGACATCAACCGCGGCAACAACGGCATCCAATATACGACTAACCAGGGGTTCGTCTTGCAATAAAGCCGAACCGGCCATGACATTGCAAACTTTTTTTGCCGGGCAACCCATGTTGATGTCGATAACCTGTGCCCCATTGTCGACGTTATAACGGGCTGCCTCAGCCATCATTTTGGGATCAGCGCCGGCGATCTGAATGGATTTCGGTTCGACTTCGCCGTCGTGATTGGCTCGGCGTCTAGTTTTTTCGCTCCCCCAAAGCAAAGAATTGGAAGAGACCATCTCTGAGACTGCGAGACCTGCACCCATTCTTTTACACAACTGACGGAATGGCCTGTCGGTCACACCAGCCATCGGCGCCAATACAAGATTATTTGCTAATTGATAGGGTCCAATTTGCATTTATGACGTTGTTTTCCAAGGGGGCTCAAAAACGGAAGTCAAATAATACTCGCTAACCGGAGAGGGATAAAGTCAAATTGGCGATTTTTTGAAAGATTTTTGGTTTTGGTAATTCTGCCCTTGACGAAGCAGACAACTCTTGCTATGTGGCGGATTATATTGAGAAAAAATCAAACTCGAAGTTGACGGCGCTTTTACCGGGGTCGACGATTTCCAGTTCAAGTTGAATGGGGACATTAGATTCCATGCCTTTGTCAGCTTTGTATCCGGATGGCAGATAATCTTTCGGTAGGAAATTACGCATCGCCACTTTTTCACCGTTCATATCGGAGAAGCTCAGCCGCAAGCCGGGGTAGGGTTGGGTGAAGGGCGCGTTGTTGATAATCGTTGCGCTCACCATTAAAGCCTGTTTGGTCTTGGAGTGGGTGCGAATGTCCTGACCCAGCAACTCAATCTGGCTGATATCCGTCTGCATGTCCAGTTCACAGCTGGCGGTCTTACAGAAGAATTCAATCCACGGACGCAGCTGACTGATCTGCCCAAGCTCGTTATGTTTGAAGTAGATCGTCTGAGCGAGGAACAGAAACATCAGCAATAAACTGCCAACACCCCAGGTGACTACGGATCGGTAATGACCCGCCGGCACCTGTGGCTCCTGCTGAAAATCTTCCAGTAATTGTTTCGGGATAGCCAAAGTGGGAATATTGTTTTCGATCACCATGGGCTGTTCCGGCTCGGATTGTGGCGGCGCTTTTTGCGGCTGAGTCCGTGCGGCGGTCTTTTTGACAGGTCGGCGGGGTTGCGTTTTTTGCTTAACCGCCTTTTTCTTTACCGGTGGTCTGGCTTTGGTTTTTTCCTGACGTTTGGATTGGGTGGCAGATTGGGCGCCCTGCGAAACTTTCTTCTGGGTTGCCTTGTCGTCGGTGTCCGGCAGGTCCAGGTTGGAAAAATCAAATTCATCCGCAGAATGGGCGCCACTGCGGGACATGGTCTGTTTCGACGATGCCTTGTTGGCCTGTTTTTTCTTTGCAGGTGTCGGTTCCTCCAGTTCGACATTATAATCTTCAACAAGATGCGAGCCGTCATAGGCCGGTGTTATATCTTCCGCGTCGTCGCTGCCGTACTGAATAGGAGCCTCAAGGTCTTCATTGGCTTGCTGTTCAATATCAATATCAATCTGGTCTACTGCCGCAAGTGCTTCGTCAAAATTGAAATCCTGTGCATTATCTTCCAGCGCCTCACGGTCAATGTCGCTGAGTTTGTCATTAGCGGGGTCGGCGCGATTCAGGTCCCGCGCTGTGGCGCCACGGCCATCAACGTTGGTGTATTTTCTTTTGGCCTGGGCCTGGCGCTGCAACTGGGTGACATAATTTTTGCGGCTTTGGGTGAGAAACTGCTGCGATGACTGATTCAGTGCCTGAATGGCGGCAATTGCGTTGGTTAACTTACTTTGCGAGGAGCTGTTTGCCGGCGCCGTGGCGGCGGGCCGCGTAGCTTTGCCGCGAGAACTGGACTTTGTTGCCTGGCCGTTGTTGTGTTGATCTGCGCCCTGCGGCGGCATTTCGCTTAAATTTCCCAACGCACTGAATACGTTGCTGCATTGTCCGCAACGCACATTACCTTGTGCAACTTTCAGGTGCTCCGCGCTTACCTGAAAATAAGTCAAACATTTGGGGCATTGGGTATACATGTATAATTCAAGTCTTCGAGTGCTTTTCCCTGGTTCTTTTGATCGGCAGCGGCACCGGGACCATTAGTAAAATGTGACAGGGATGGCTAAATTTGTGAAAACCATTATAACTTGAAATTAAATGCGCTTGAAAACAAATGCGGCTTTAAGTGTTTAATTTCGTTTTAATTCCAGGCGCATCCATTGCTCATTTTGCGCCCGGCCAATCACCCCAAAGTCCTTCCGATAGGCGTCCAGCACCGCGTCCTGTTGTTCCTGGAGAATTCCGGACAATACCGCCATTCCGCCGGATTTGACCCGTTTCGCGAACAATGGTGCCAGCCCAATGAGCGGATTGGCCAATATGTTGGCCAGCAAAATATCGGCCTCTACAGTAAGTACTTCCGTGCTGGATAACACAGTCAGCTGCCCGCTGACCTGGTTTTTAGCTGCATTGTCCCGTGTGGCAATCAGAGCCTGGGGGTCATTGTCCACCGCCCACACATGGTGTGCCCCCAGTTTGAGGGCGCCGATGGCAAGAATGCCGGAGCCGCAGCCGTAGTCTATGATGACTTCGCCGCCCTTAATGTGCTCGTCGAGCCATTCAAGGCACAGCGCCGTGGTAGGGTGGGTACCGGTGCCAAAAGCCAGGCCCGGATCCAGCATGATATTGGTGGCCTCCGGTTCCGGCGGCGGTTGCCAACTGGGGCAGATCCAGGTGCGGCGCCCGAATCGCTGGGGGTGGAAATGTTGCATCCATTCCCGTTCCCAGACTTTGTCTTCCAATGGTGATAGCTGATAAGGCGGTAACTGGTCAGGCGCCCACTGTTGCTGCAGATGCTGGATAATGTCATCGGTGTTGGTGTTTGCATCAAACAGGCCGGTTACCGCCACTTGATTCCACAATGGCGTTTCACCAACACCCGGCTCCAACAACGGCTGGTCGGCGGCGTCCTGCAACATCACGGATGCGGCGCCCAGTTCACTGAGCGCATCGGAGAGCTGCGACGCCGATAACTTGTCAGTGATGAAGCGTAGTTGTATCCAGGGCATGTGGTATTTGAAGTGAGTGACGGATTGCAACAAAAGATCGCCACGACAGGATCCTCGGACCTTGTTCGTGGCAGCGCTGCTGGTTATAAACCGAGTTTTTTCTCCAGATAATGGATGTTAGTGCCACCCATCTGAAAGGCATGATCGCGGAATAATTCCTGGTGTAACGGAATATTGGTCTTGATGCCTTCGATCACGCATTCACTGAGCGCCATTAGCATCCGGGCAATGGCTTCATCCCTTGATTCGCCGTGCACGATCAGTTTACCGATCATGGAATCATAATAGGGGGGTACGCGGTAACCGCGGTAAATGTGCGAATCCACTCGTACACCCAGGCCACCCGGGGCGTGAAATTCACTAACGGTGCCCGGTGACGGCATAAATGAATCGGGATCTTCGGCATTAATACGGCATTCCATGGCGTGTCCGCGAATGATGATGTCTTCCTGTTTATGTGCCAGGGGTTCGCCAGCCGCGACGCGGATTTGTTCCTTCACAATGTCCACGCCGGTAATCATTTCTGTTACCGGATGTTCGACCTGTACCCGGGTATTCATTTCAATAAAATAAAACTCGCCATTTTCATATAAAAACTCAAATGTTCCCGCGCCTACATAGCCGATATCACGGCAGGCCTGGGCACAGCGGTTTCCAATTTTTTCGCGCATTTCCTCGGTGATACCCGGTGCCGGGGCTTCCTCGATGACTTTCTGGTGGCGCCGTTGCATCGAGCAATCCCGTTCGCCCAGGTGCACCGCATTACCATGTTGGTCGGCGAGCACCTGAATCTCAACGTGGCGGGGGTTTTCCAGATACTTTTCGAGATATACCACGCTACTGCCAAACGCGGCCTGCGCTTCACTCTGGGTTAACGCCATTGCGTTGAGCAAGTTCGCTTCGCTGTGCACCACGCGCATGCCACGGCCGCCACCACCGGCAGCAGCTTTGATAATGACCGGGTAGCCGATTTCCTTGGCCATGCGCAGGATTTCGTCGTGATTATCACCCAGGGGTCCATCGGAACCGGGTACACAGGGCACGCCGGATTTTTTCATGGACTCAATGGCGGAGACCTTATCGCCCATCAGCCGAATCGTTTCAGAACGTGGGCCGATAAAGGTAAAGCCGCTTTGTTCCAGTCGCTCGGCGAAGTCGGCGTTTTCGGCGAGAAAGCCGTATCCGGGATGGATGGCAACGGCATCGGTGACTTCCGCGGCACTGATCAGGGACGGAATATTCAGGTAACTGTCCACCGAAGGTGCCGGTCCGATACACACCGATTCATCGGCAAGGCGGACATGCTTGAGGTCAGCGTCGGCAGTGGAATGTACCGCCACGGTTTTAATGCCCATTTCCTTGCAGGTGCGCAGGATGCGCAGTGCGATTTCACCCCGGTTGGCAATAACAATTTTGTCAAACATAAGCAGTTAATATAAGTGTTGTGGAGCGTAAAGCGATTATTCGATCACGAAAAGTGGCTGGCCATATTCCACCGGCTGTTCGTTTTCAACCAGGATGGCTTTAACAACGCCGGATTTATCACTTTCGATCTGATTGAGCAGCTTCATGGCTTCGACGATACACAGAGTGTCGCCCTGGCTGACGCTCTGACCCACTTCCACAAACGGTTTAGCACCCGGTGACGAAGACCGGTAAAACGTACCCACCATAGGTGACTTGATCAAATGCCCGGACAATTCAGGTTCGGGCTGACTTGCTGGTGTCGGTGCTTCTCCAGCGGGGGGGGCGGGTGTCGCCGCAGGAGGCGGTGCTACAGGGATCGTTGTCTGAATCGCACCACCACTGCTTTGGCTGTAGCGGCTGATACGTACTGATTCTTCCCCTTCGCGAATCTCCAGTTCGGCAATACCGGACTCCTCCAGCAACTCGATGAGTTTTTTAACTTTGCGAATATCCATAGTGAAGATTGCCTGTTGTTGTTAATTGTTCGGTTGATTGAGTTGTGCAATAGCTGCCTGTAATGCCAGCTCGTAGCCTTGCGCACCTAATCCTGAAATCACACCAACAGCGACATCGGAAAAATAAGAGTGATGGCGAAATGCTTCACGCTGAAAAA
>JASFMT010000121.1:0-8736 GCA_050117455.1 Gammaproteobacteria bacterium
GCCCCGTTGAAGTTGCACCCTATGTGCCATCCTGGTATGCCTGGGCGTGTGTCGGTTTTGATGTGGTTATTGCCGGGTATACCGCGGTTTTGTTGTTGCGAGCTGATCCGGGCAAAACACAGCCCGCGGAAAAATGACATTCAAAGCGAAAAGCGCGACCAAAAGCGGGACCAGAGTCCCGCTTTTGGTAAGCCAGATGAAACGCGTTACCGGCTAGGCAGTTTCACCTTCCAGTACTTTCTTGTCCGTTTCGATCTGAATGGTCCGGGGTTTTTTGGCTTCCGGTATCTCCCGTACCAGATCGACGTGTAATAAACCGTTTTCCAGTTTGGCTCCGGTAACTTTCACATGATCGGCCAGCTGGAAGCGGCGTTCGAAGTTGCGTTCCGCAATCCCGTGGTACAGGTAATTTTTGTCGTCCGCTTTGTCCTTGATACCATTAATGGCCAGAACGTTTTCCTTGGACTCGATATTAAGCTCGGACTGATTGAATCCGGCAACGGCCATGGTGATTCGGTAGGCATCTTCGCCGGTGCGCTCAATGTTGTAGGGGGGATAACTGTTACCGCCCTGGTCAATGCGCCGTGCGGAATCCAGTAGCGATGCGAGATTATCAAATCCAATGGATGAACGATATAAGGGTGAAAAATCAAAACTAACCATGATCATATCCTCCTGCTAAGCAATATGAGTAATGCGGCCCATCATGTCGATCGAGCCTGTGAAAAGTGGATTGTGCAACCCTCACCAGTGAGCGATTGCTGTTACAATAAATAGGGGCGGGTTGATTATTTTCAAGGTTGCGCCGGTGGCGCATAACTGATTGATTTTTCATGTTGCAACGCAAGGCGAATTGTATGCAGCGATTATTTGTTTACGGAACGCTGGAATTTGAGCCGGTGGTGCGAAAGGTGCTGGGACGGTCGCTGAAAGGCGAACCGGCGTGGTTGCACGGTTATGCACGCTATTTATTAATCAACAAGGAATATCCCGGGATTGTCACCGATGCTGCCTGCGTAGTTGACGGTGTGTTATATCAGGGTATTACCCCTCAATATTTCAGGTTGCTGGACCGCTATGAAGATAATATCTACCGGCGCCAGCGTGTCGAAGTGGTTAACGCCCATGGTGAGCAAGTGGAGGCCTGGGCTTATGTGGTGCCACCGCGCTTCCGGCGGGTGTTGTCCAGCAAACCATGGCGCCGCGATGTTTTTGAAAACAATCAACTGAAAAGGTTTATTAATGTACGTTGTGGTTAATGTGAATACGTTGCGAGTACTATTGCTTTGCGGCTGCCTGCAGTTGCTCAGCGCATGTGTCGCGCTGACGACACCGCAGGGGGCAAAACCAGCCGGCGCGGATCATGTAGCAACGCTACGGGATGAGCAACCGGGCGCCGGCGATGTGCAGGGATGGTGGCGCGTGGGATTTCACCGGCCCTATACAGCCGATGATGATGTCATGTGGCATCTTGATGCCCTGCTGGCCAACGAGGTGTTTAAGCCGCTGATTGCAGAACATCATCAGGCGATCGCCCTGTGGCGTTTTCACCGCCGGGCCAGTGACGATTCGTCGGGTCATAAATTCAGTTTTATTTTTTATGGTTCACGCCACACCGCGGCGGTTATCTTCCAGGCAATTGATCAGGATGAACTGGTCAAAACACTATTAGCCACGCAAACCATTGAACGGCTTTCGTTCAGTGACCTGGATGATGAACCGGATTCTGCGATTGAAGCGACCAGCGACGACGTTTGGCAGATTGAATTACAGCGGGCATGGCCCCATTTCATAATGGGGGTCAGCCGCACCTGGCTGGAGTTGGTTGCCCAGTTTGCTGAGCGGGCAAAAACCGACGGCGTTGAAGCTCCACAACAGGATATCGGCGAACAAATCGCCTTCTACGAAAAAGTTCACAACCGGGTAAACAGTGTCTGGGAACAACAGGGTGGCCATGCATTTTTACACCATCTAAATGCACTTTTCGGCTATCAGGAACTCTATATCATTGAACGTAGTAAAACCCGCTTTTAACAAGCAGCCCAGCTAAGGAATTTTCTTAACAGCTATGTCTTCCGATCCGCAAGGTGTGCCGCAAAACGATTCCAGGCGCTTTGGTGTCTGGATGATCATCGGTATGTGGATCATTGTACTTTGGCTGCTAACGAGCTTTTTTTCTGAATGGTATGAACGTGAGCACAATCCTAACCATAACGTTGCCAGCGCCGTTACCAGCGACGGAATACGGGAAGTTGTGTTGCAGCGCAACCGCAAAGGGCACTATGTATCCTCGGGGAATATTAATGGCGAACCGGTAACGTTCATGCTGGACACCGGGGCCAGTGATATTTCCATACCCGCAACTGTCGCAAAGCAACTGGGTCTGAAAAGAGGGGCTCCCCTGTATTTCAATACCGCTAACGGTACTGTTATGGGATACAGTACTTTTCTTAGCAGCGTTTCCATTGGTGATATTACGTTGCAAAACGTACGCGCGTCGATTAATCCCAATGTGAGAGATATGGATATTCTATTGGGCATGTCGTTTTTAAAACATCTGGAATTTACCCAGCGCGGTGATACACTGACCCTGCGCCAGTATCCTGATCCAGACAATCCGTCTTCCTGACCGAATATTGCGATCTGTCATCGCTTCCTGCTGTACTTGAAATTTTCTCAATACCGGATATGGTTAATAGAAACCTTGACCCTTTACCAAGGACACGCCATGACTGAAACGCTGTATATAAATAGCCCAGATCTGGACGTCATCGGTGAAGTTATCGACGAAGCACTAGGCGAAGTGACTCATGCCTTTGATTGTGCCACCACTGATATTGACGCGCCCAATGCGATTTCACCCCACCTGCTAGCCAGGGCGCTGCCCCGTTTCATCGCTTTTTTGCGCCGTTCGGACATCGAGTCCAGTGAACCCGGGTACAACGGCGCTATCCGTCACAACGGGGAGCCGTCTCCAGGGGGTAGGCGTGCCGAGATTGACCGTTTGTCAGCGGAAGGCAACCAGGGTTTACGGTTGCTGGATTCCCTTATCGAATGGGCACAGGCGATGGGCCTGGATGCACTGGAACATCAGTTAAATACCGTGATGGTGCTGGTTGCGTTGTTGATTGCCCGCCGCGGCGGCGAACTGAACTGTCCGGAAACCGTCGTGAATACATTGGCCGCGATGGCCAATGCGACATCTGATTCACGGGAACTGGTGGAGTTAAGTGACCTGATGGGTGAATTGATTTTTGCGACATCGCGATTATCCATATCTGACTGGCAGAACCGGGAGCAACACCGGCCCTGGCGTGTGTTGATTCTCAATCGCGGTATTACGGCAACGCGTTCCCATGATACGCGTATCATGGAAACAGCGTTTGATGATTTGATTCGCAATATTCCCGAAGATGCGGAGCGTTTTTTTGCGCAAGGGATGCAGCAAATGGAACAACTGGACTATCCCGACTATGTCCGCGAAGTGGTTTCCCGTTATTACCGCCATTCCAAAAGCCATGTGGCGCACTGATTATGCCCTTGTTGCTTTAGCCTGGCCCGCCGTGATCTGCTGCTTATGTCTTCGATTCAATATAAGCGTTGACCAGGCCCGGTGAAAATTGAATGGTAATATAATTGTCATCCAGCACGTAGGGTTGATCAATGGATGCGGACGGGGAATAAGCCATTGCTGTTTTAATATAAACCGTCGAACCGTTAATCTGTACCGGGTAGGGCTGGTCCCATTCTTCCGTGCCCCGTAAAAAACTAAAAGCCTGCCGCGCCGACCATTGCGTGGAAATTTCAAAATCTTTCTCCGTCGGCGGCGGCATATAGGTCGCCTGGATCCAGCTTTGCGGTTCTGTGTTGATGTTATTTAATTCGTATAGCCGCATGGCTTCCAGAAACAATCGTGCTCCGAATTCACCCAGCTTGGCATCGATCGCACGGCCGCGCATGCCCGGCCGCAACGGGACTTCAGTTTGAATCACGATATCACCGGCATCAAATTCCTCGCTCATCAAATGCAAACTAACACCGGTTTTGGCTTCGCCATTTTTTAATTGCCAGAATACCGGTTGTGGCCCCCGGTACGCCGGTAATAACGAAGGATGTATATTTAAACTGGCAACACGTGATGCCTGAAAAATAACCTGGGGAAGTTTAAACGGAAAGCAGGCTACCAGGATATAATCCGGGTCCATGTTGGCGACATCCTGCTGGAAGCTGTGGCCGTTGACGTTTTGTACATAAATAACGGGTAAATGGTATTCCAGTGCCAGTTGTTCCGCGGTGGGGTGGTTGGCAGGTTGCACAATGGGAATGCCGCCAATACTTTCCAGTTCTTTGTTTGGTTCCACGCCGGGAATGACCACGCCTGTGACGTTAACGTTACGTTTGAGAAGCACCTCCAGAACCGCGTGCGATAATCGACCGGCGCTGCCGAAGAACAGCACGCGACGCTGCGGTGGTTTACTGGTGGCTGGTTTGTCACTCATTGGTCTGTTAATTCATGTCGATCCGTAGAACAAGTCGGTATCTCTGGCTTAGCTGGCTTGTTGGCACTGATCAATAAAGTTCTCCGGTGACAAATTGCGGGGCGTGCGTATTAGCTTAACCGAGTCAGGATGCCGCGTTATCATCAGAAACGTGGGATAGCCGCGTACACCATAGCTATCGGCAATTTGGCGTTCTTTTAAACCCATTTCGGGATTAATCTTGACCGGGATGGCATTTTTCAAGTAGTGATCCACTTCGGGATTGGCGAGCACCTGTTCCCGCAATCGTTTGCAGTTCTGGCACCAGTCTGTGTGAAAAAGCAGGGCAATGGGTTTGCCATTGGCGGATTGTAAATCCAGGGCGGCCTGGTAACCCCTGGCGTTGCTGTGCCAGTGGCGCAAACTTGCGTCCACCGCGAATTGCGACAGAGCGAAACCAATCAGGGCCAGGGCGGCGATTATGACAGTTGATGTAGTTAAAATTCGTCGATGTAGTTGCTTCATATGGGGATCTAGTCTGGCGATTTCGCGGCAAAACTTCAACACTCAAGTGCCTAACTAAAACCTGCGCCTGTTGTGCCGGCACATCTGCCAGGCTTTGTGCGATCCTGTGAAGTTGGTCCAATCAGCAGAAGTCGAAAATTCAATATTAATATCAGTAACTTGGGAGTGGTTTTAAAATGCTCAAGGCTGGCGCGGAGCAGACGATACAGACGTTAAGAGCAGTTTCATCAATCAATAAAGTTAGGAGTTCTGTCAAAGGCAAGCTTACCGAAAGGTAAGACACGCAAAGTCACCGGTCTAAGGAGTATGACTCTATGACGGCGGGGCCACCGGAACTCGATCGCGCAAGGCGTGCAGTATGGATCTTGCGTCATGGCACTTCGGCTGTTTTGCTGAGCCGTCGTTACACTCCTGACTTGTTAAAACTGTAGTATTGTTTTATCAGGTGCAACCAGGAGTGTTTATGAAGTCACATTCCTTTGATTTAGTTCATACCCACAGCTCCATCCGGCCACGTCATACCCGAATGCGCCGCATTGAATGGTTGATCGCCATCGCATTTTTGTTAACACTGTTCATGGCGTCCGGTGCGTTTTTAAATCACTCGACAGCGGCTGACCTTGAAAAACCTGGCACCAAAAGCCTGCAATCCGCGGCGCCGGTACCAGACCCTGCCACCCCGGATGCCGAGGCAGTTAAGTCACTTGTGTTGCTGAAAAAACTGGCGGCCAGTTCGATGCCCGCAGCCACCGACAACAGCTGTGAATTGTAGGCAGAGCGCCAGGATGTGAACTGGCTAACAACGGTAGTTACACCGGTTTACTATAGTAAATATCGAGAGGAGGTTTTATAGCGAAGTAATTATTGCAGACATTACGTGTATACATACGATAAGTAAATGAAAGCGACATTATGTTGCTTTTTCCGAGTCATGAAAAAATTTTACGAAAACTTAAAAAGCCATTGTTAAGCTCATAAAAGCTTAAGCTACAATTTGTGTTATATCATACGTTACATTAATCTATACCGACATTTGGTTGGTATCTAGTAAGTCATTCAGTTAATCACAGGTTCGCCCGCCTGGTTGACGCCAGGCGGGCGTTATCTTTTGAGGGTTGGCGCTATTTAAAATGCCCGTCAATCTGTTTGATAGCCTCAAGTTCTTCCTCGCTGTAGATATCTTTTACCGTTTCAAGTTTAATGCCATAATGGGGCAGTAATAGTAATTCCTTGAGGTCGGTGTGATGCTGTGTGATATTCTGGGCATCGATTTTGGC
Organism: Gammaproteobacteria bacterium; assembly: GCA_050117455.1. Classification (GTDB taxonomy): domain Bacteria; phylum Pseudomonadota; class Gammaproteobacteria; order SZUA-152; family SZUA-152; genus JAKEGK01. Next base: position 6,281 of record JASFMT010000121.1, read on the forward strand.
TAGCGCCAGTAAGGTGCGGGAATAGTCATAGCCGGCGTCATTGAATACCTGCTCCAGAAATTTGCGGCGCGCTTCGGGTCGCAGTTTAACGGGGTTGGTAGGAATTCCGGCCGAGGCGGCTTCATAGGTTTTCGCCAGTTTTTCAAGCGTACCGAGATCGCCTAACGGTGCTGGCGGGTACCGCTTGTCAGACCCGCATCCCGTCAGCGACGATGATCCGAAGATTAACATTGATGCCAAAAACAGATACAGTGGTGCGGTAAAAGGCCGTGTGCTGCTTTTTTGTAACTTTCTGGTGTTGGCTGCGTGGCCGGGTGAAAAGCTAAAGGCACTGTTAAACTTGGTCGTTAGTTTATAAAAGTTTTGGGTTGTATCGAATTGCATCATGAGTTTCAAATCCGTTTACCAGCATGCGTTAAACAGGGAAGGTTACCACAGTGATACGGCTCAGGCGACGGTCGTGGATTCTCTGGATCGCCTTTTCGTGCTTTTGCAGGATAACACGATTCATGGTTCGGTAGATAAAGGCCTGTGGCAAAGACTCATGTCAGTGACTCGGCCTCCTGAACCGTTGCACGGCTGTTATCTGTGGGGTGGCGTGGGGCGCGGTAAAACCTGGCTAATGGATTTGTTTTATCACTCTGTTCCGGTCGACCAGAAACTGCGGTTTCATTTTCATGGGTTTATGAACCGTGTTCATGATCTGCTGGGTCAATTAAAAGGCCAGAAGGATCCATTGAAAACCGTGGCCGGCCACATGGCGCAGCGCGCCCGCTTGATCTGCCTTGACGAATTTCATGTATCCGATATTACCGACGCCATGCTGCTGTATGGTTTTTTGCAGGCGCTGTATCAACACGGTGTTGTATTGGTGATGACATCCAATATCCCACCGGATGATTTATATAAGAACGGGCTGCAGCGCAGTCGCTTTGAACCGGCCATTGAGCTGATTAAGCAGCACAATTCCGTTATTCAGTTAGAGGGTGATATTGATCATCGCCTGCGTAACGATCACATCAATATTAATTATTATTATCCCTTGTGCGCCGATACCGACTCAAGGTTGTTGCAACGATTCCGTATGTTGGCGGCTGGCCGCTCAGAAAGCGATACTATCATTACCATTCACAATCGTCCTGTACGCAGTCGCATGGTGGCGGATAATATTATCTGGTTTGACTTTGAGACAATTTGTGGTGGTCCTCGCGCTGCTCGTGACTATATTTCTATAGCCCAACAGTTTGATTACGTCATCGTGTCTAACGTTTTTAAAATGGATAGTAGTTACGACGACATGACGAAGCGGTTTATCAACCTGGTGGATGAATTTTATGACCGTAAGGTCGGGTTAGTGGTCAGTGCCACCGCAATGCCCGCCGATTTGTACACCGGGCGACGCTTTTGTGAGGAGTTTGAACGTACCCGCAGCCGCCTGGAGCAAATGAAATCCGTGATTACGCAACCACAGCTGCCGGCGGCAGACTGGTTTAAAAACGCGCGCGCCGATGGATAAATGGAATAAGGAAATCGCGTTTCGTTACAAGGATAACCGCAAATTTATTAACGTATTTATAAGAACATGAATTTCAAAACCTTTTAAGTCCTCCTGTTTTCATAATAATTCTTTATACCTTCGCTCTGAAACCAAACTCGCTAAATATGTAATAAACCGGGAATTGAGCTGTCCAAACTCAACATGGTGCCGATAGGTTTATTAACAGACCGAGGGACCAGCTGCTTAAAATCAACAGCTATAATTCCAACACGAGGGAGTTGAGTGAGCTGATCCCCCTAGCGCGTAGAAGGAGGGATGCCATGAGACGGTTACAATATTTTGTGTTGATGATGATTCTGGGATTGTTGCCTGGATACAGTGCCGCCTATGAATATAATTCATTTGGCAGTGAGCAAGATGACTGTTTCGCCAGGGCAATGATTGGCTTTGACTCTGTTATTAATTCCCGCCTGGGCGTTCCGCCGGAGCATGCGTTGAATCTCACCGTCCAGACTAATACAACGGATGCAGCAACGCCACAATATGACCAAGATACGTTGAATGTCATGTTGCATGCCTATCTCTGGAAAGATACACCCCATACCTACGCAGTAAAGGTGTTTTTTAGCTGCGCGCAACAAAAGGCGTACAACAAGCAAGCCAGGGTCCAGTAACGCCGGGCCGATAGGATGATGCTGTTTGCGCGTGGGCGCTATTTCGATTTGCGTTCCAGAATCGTAAAAATACAGCGATAGGCGTTTTTGTCGTCCGTTTCATGGACGAGCTTCTCGACTTCAGTCCAGTTTTCCCTGTTGAATTGCGGAAACCAGGTATCGCCCTCAAATTCCGCATCCACAACCGTCATATATAAACGGTCCGCGACAGGCAGGGCTTGTTGGTATAGCGACATGCCGCCGATTATCATTACCTCTTCTGCGTCACCGCATGCCTGCAATGC
>JASFMT010000122.1:0-8728 GCA_050117455.1 Gammaproteobacteria bacterium
TCTAAAACCTCAAGGCGTGTTGGCTATTAATATTATTGGCAGCCTGGCAGGCGATAACTATATGACCGCTTCTGTGGCAAAAACTCTCGAAGAGGTCTTTGATCAGACAGAAATCTATCCGACCTATGAGGTCAAAAACAAAAAAGAAATCGGCAATATTATTATGGTTGCTTACCAGGGCAAGCCGCGAGAATTGAAAAAGCCCGATCGGGATATTTTTACCATTCATCCATTCATTGCGTCAGCTATTAAAACTCACCTTGGTAAGCGTTTTGAGTTTCCTCCCGACACCCCCGCAATTGTCCTTACCGATAACTATAATCCAATAGATTTTTATGACCACGACTCCAGAGAGTTAATACGTAAACTGATCCTGGATACCATTGACTGGGATTTGTTAGTTGGATGATATATGCAATGCAGTACCACTAATCGAAACATTTGGCTGATTGTTGTTTTTATCTGTTGTTCATCGGCACAGGCCGATTTTGATGAAGCGACAAAAGCCTATTTGTTGGGTAACTTTGAAAAGGCCCGGTATGAAGCATTGGTTGCTGCAACGGATGGTAATCCTGCGGCACAAATGCTGCTAGGGCAGTTGTACTTTAATGGGGAGGGCGTTGATAAAGATGTCCAGATGGCTTTGTACTGGTATGAGAAAGCCGCCGCTCAGGGGTTCAGTGATGCGCAATACCGGCTAGGTGTTCTTTATTTTAACGGCAAAAAGGAAATACCTAAAGATTATAACAAGGCCTATCATTGGCTGACCCAGGCGCTGGAAAATGGCAATCAGGACGCCAAACCTAAACTGGAAGGTTTGTTCGAGATGGAGTCCGGTCAAGTGGTTAACCTGCACGAGTCGCCGGAGGTGCTTCAACAAGTGGCAGCAACCGGGAACAAGCAGGCACGTTATCTGTTGGCCGAGAAACTGCTTACCGGTACGGGTGTCGAGCAGGACCAGAAAAAGGCTATTAATATTTTAAAGGAAGATGCAAAGCAGGGGTTCATTAAGGCCCAAAAACGTCTCGGTGAACTTTATTTTTATGGTGACGGTCTGGAGAAGGATTATTTCGAAGCCTACGCATGGAGTATGGCGTATGCCGGAACGAACGAATTGGGGGGCTTAATTCGGGAAGGGAAGCAAATTGCCCGGTCCGCATTACGCAAGCTCACGGGTGACAAACACAATGATGCTTACGTGAAGTCACAACAATATTTCAACGACTACGTATTACCGTACCACAAGAACGCCCGGGTTGTAGGGCCGGATGATTATCGCATCGTGGTGCGTAGCCGCCAGGCGCAATTAAAGCAGGCCAGGGCTCAGACGACGCAGTCAGCAAAACAGGATCAAAAAACCACGAAACCGGCAATAGCGGAAAAAGACGAGCAAGATAATAAAAAGACTAAATCAGCCCAACTGCCGACTGAAAGTGAAGGCAAACTAAAAACAGCAGCGGCATCGAAGGCCAGTGCTGGCGCAAGAAGCCAATCGCCGGACAACGATGTTGAAACGAAAAAGCCGGAGCCAACATCCCGGCCTGCCACAGGTCTCCAGGATTCAACAACCGACCAAACCGCCACTGCAACTCAAGGGGGGACCCGACAAAACCAGTCTGCATCATTAAGTGCGGGGCAAGACAACGGTCAATCCCGCTCAGCGGCCACGGAAGACAGGCCGCAAGCGATGGAAAAATCGGCAGTTGCCTCGTTGGATGACAGTATCGATGAGGGATCAGAAAAACCAACACCGGCCGTGAATGCAGATTCTCCAACCACCCGTCGTGAATCACCGGCGAACGGTGTTGCTGATGGCGCGGCTGCCGTGGCAGCGAGCATGGCTCCAGCACCAGCATCAGTGTCGCAGCCCACCGATGGGGGGGCGTCGATGGAAAGTGAAACCGGTTCATCTGATACCACGGTGAAACGTGCTTACCGCGATGTTTACAACATGCTTGTGAAGGAAAAGTCGCGTATGCAGCTACTGTTCCAGAATGCCTATGACCAGGAACAGGCACGACCGGGGCGTATCGTGTTTGATATGGTTATTTCACCAGCAGGTAGGGCAGGCGACATTAACGTGGTATCGAGTGAGCTGGAGGCACCCCTGTTGGAAGATGCCCTGATCGATCATCTAAAAGGCATTGATTTTGGGCGTAAGAATAATGCCGAAGCGTTCAAGATATCTTTTCCTGTGGATTTTGAGCCATAACGATCGAAAATACTAATCAGCGCAGGGATTCGTGGTTGTCGGATGTCAATGCAATCCAGCGGCAACTGTATCAAAGTCTGTCACATAATTGTCGTCCTGGACTGCTAATCTTTTTAAGATATCGCGTTAGTTTCCGATAACTAAAGCATTTGTTGGATGTCTAATGCCGGGAAACAGGATGAATAAAATTTAGTGATAGACAAAGATACGGAACGCAATTTTATGTCAGATCAATCCATCGCTCCCCGCCGTCCGGTAGTGCTGGTTATTCTGGATGGCTTTGGTGTGAATCCAAGTTCAGCCCATAACGGTGTAGCGCAGGCCGATACGCCGCGCCTGGATGAATATTTTACCAGGTACCCGTTGACGTTATTACAGGCCTCGGGAAAGGCGGTTGGTTTGCCCAACGGTCAAATGGGTAATTCCGAGGTCGGGCATTTGACCATCGGTTGCGGTCAGGTCATCCGACAGGACCTGGTCACCATCGATGATGCTATCAGCAGTGGGCGTTTTTTTGAGAACGACATATTGCTGGAGACGATTCAGACTGCCAAACGCCGTGACAAACCGGCGCACTTGATTGGTTTGGTGTCAGATGGTGGGGTTCACAGCCATATTCGCCATTTGGTGGCGATCATCGAGCTATGCCGGCGCCATAAGGTGACGCCATTGTTGCACATGATTACCGATGGGCGTGACACCCCGCCCAAATCAGCCAAATTATTCCTGCCAGAACTGGAAGCCGCGCTGGCCGATGCCGGCGGAAGCATTGTTACCATTATGGGACGCTATTACGCCATGGACCGGGACCAGCGCTGGGAACGGACACAACGCGCCTGGAACGCGATGGTGCGTGGAGAGGGCGGTCGCGCAGAAAACGCCGCCGCGGCGATTCGCGATGCTTATCAAAAAGACATTACTGATGAATTTATACCGCCGACTGTGCTCGCAGATGATAAATGCATCGGCAGCGACGATGAAATCATCTTTTTCAATTTCCGTAAGGACCGCGTTCGCCAGTTAACCGCGGCGTTGGCTGTAGATGAATTTGGCGAATTTGACCGTGGAGATTTTACGCCGGTTGCCACCACGTGTATGACGGAATACGACGATCGGTTTCATTTGCCATACGCCTTTTGCCAGGACCGCCCGCAAACCACTGTGGGTGAAATCATCAGCAATCGTGGCTTGAAGCAATTTCATTGTGCGGAAACGGAAAAATACGCCCATGTCACTTATTTTTTTAACGGCCGCCTGGGCGTCCCGTATCCCGGCGAGGATCGCGTTATCGTTCCATCCCCCAAAGTGGCGACCTACGACCTTTCGCCTGCAATGAGTGCGAGGGAAGTCAGTGATCAGGTTATTGCCGCCATGCATTCCGGGCAATATGCATTTATTGTCGTTAATTATGCCAACGGTGACATGGTGGGGCACACCGGCAACGAAGCCGCCATTATTCGCTCCGTTGAAGCGCTCGATACCGAAGTCGGCCGCGTGCTTGACGCTGCTGTAGAGAGTGAATATTCCGTGATTCTTACTGCGGACCATGGCAATTGCGAAGAAATGGTCGACCCTGTGACAGGTGCGCCCCATACCCAGCACACATCGTTTCCAGTGCCCTGTATGGTCCTGGACGAAACCCACTGGCAATTGGCTACGGGGGCTGGCCTCAACAGCATTGCGCCTACGGTACTGCAGTTAATGGGGCTCGAACAACCGGATACCATGGTGTCGAAATCGTTATTAGTATCGCCCGTCGCCAAGGCGGTGTAACCGCTGGTCTAAATGGCACCAGCTGGTAGTGGCAGGAGATCGAGTTGCATGGAATATATTTCGTGGCGCTGACCCTTGCTCAAGCGTGCCAGCAACTGATCAGTCACCGGGTGCGGCCGATTTAAGACCCCCAATTACCCGTCTTAGTGGTTGCCACTCCTTCGTCTTGCCCGTAATATAAAACGTTAGTGGGCGATTATCGATTCACTTACGAAGTATTCACCCCTCAGTGTGGTAATTCGATATTCAGTTAACAATAGCGGTTATACCTTCTTTCCCGTTGACATTTATGGAAATATAAGGTTTACATTTTGAACAAGTGTCAACCAACCCCATAATCGTGCGTTTAAATCCTGTAGATGCAGATTTGTAGTATTCTCGACGCTACCGTCTGTTTTGTATTCGCAATCCTTGAGTACCGGGATTATCGCACACAAAATCAACGACTTGAGTGTGGTATGATGCGCTGGATACAACAAACAGGCAGTCGTAGCAGAGAATCGTGGCAGATCAGACGTCGCAGGCATTGAACCAATTTCTGGCAAGCGTTGAAAAGCGCGCCTATCGGATCGCTTACATCGCTACGGGTAATCGTGATGATGCCCTCGATATCGTGCAGGATGCCATGTTAAAGCTGGCATTGAATTACGCTGACCGGGGATTGAAAGACTGGGGGCCGCTGTTCCACCGGATACTGCAAAGCACTATTCGCGATTGGTACCGCCGCCAGAAAGTACGTAATCAGTGGCGGACGTGGCTGGAATATACTCGCATCGGGTTTCAGCAACTGGCGGGTAGCAAATCCGCCGATAACCCCGGCGATGCCCAGGCCCAGAATATTATCGATTTGTTTGAGGATGTGCACGGGCAGGGACCGGTGATGCAACTGGTCAACGACCGCACCATCGAGGCGCTGGAATCGGCATTACACCAGTTGCCATTGCGCCAGCAGCAGGCATTTTTACTGCGAGTCTGGGAAGGTTTGAATGTGGAAGAGACTGCGGCAGCCATGGGGTGTACGCAGGGTAGTGTGAAAACGCATTTTTCCAGAGCTGTTCATACATTACGAAAACAGTTAGAGGATCACCGATCATGACAGGCAACGACGAGAAACGACCGCCCATTGATGAGGAGTTGTTTCTAACAGCTGCAAGGTCGACGCTGGATGACAGTGTCGAGCGACTGGATGCGGACACCCGTTCCCGGCTGGTGCATATTCGCAGTCAGGCGGTGCAAGCTGCGGGAATGCCGCGGGCGGCCCGAATGAACCGCTGGCTGGTGCCGGCGGGTGGCGGATTAGCGGCCGCGGCGGCCCTGTTGTTGGTGGTGGCGCTGGGACCGGATCGGCCGTCCAGCCTCGACCTGCAGCAGCCCAAGCCCATGGCGGTTCTGGAAGATCTGCAGATTTTGACGGATTCCGAGGAAATTGAGTTCTATCAGAATCTGGAATTCTACGAGTGGCTGGCAGCCCGTGAGCAAGATGTCAGTTGAAAAACTGCTCACATCTATTCAGCTGGTGCTGCTGCCAGGGGTATTACTCATTATTCTGCTTGCAGTGGCGTTTCATGCTGAAGCAGGCACCGAGGACAAACCCAGTATGGAGCTACTGGAGTTTCTCGGGGAGTGGCAAACGAAAGAGGGTGAATGGGTGGATCCCATGCGGTTTATGAATATTGATGAAAAAGATCTTAAACAGGGTTCCGACTCGACAGTCAATGTAAATGAGGACATTCGTAATGATTAGCCGGTTCCTGATTTTTGTGGTGGCAGTAGTACTGTCGGGGACAACGTGGGCGGCGACGCAGCAAAACACGCTCGCCTGGGATGACCTCAGCGCTGACGAGCAACAACTTCTGCAGCCTTACGAAGAAAAGTGGAATACGCTGCCGCCCGGGCAGCAATGGCGACTAATGAAAGGTGCGTCCCGTTGGCAGGAACTGACACCAGAACAACGGCAGTTGCTACGTCAACGTTTCAAGCGCTGGAAAGACCTGGATCCTGAACAGCGTCAAATGCTACGCCAGCGTTTCGAGCGATTCCAGCGCCTGTCGCCGGATGAGCAGCGTATGATCCGCGACCGCTACCGGTGGTTTAAGAATTTACCTGACAGCAAGCGCCAACAATTAAAACAACAATGGAAAAATATGAGCCCGCAGGAGCGACAGCAAATCAAGCAGCAAATGCGGCGCATGAAGCAAGTCAGGCCGCAGCGACCTAATATGGGTAAAGGCAATCAGGGCAACCGCGGAAAAAATAAATAGGCGCTAAGCCATTATTTCGTTGCACCGAACGCACCAATAAGGGTAACTTATGGTGCTATGGTGTTATTTTGTTCCCTTCCACCCCACCAATGGCGATGGATCTATTTACCTTTCCTGCTTTGTGTAGCGGTGCCGGCTGCCGCGGATGATTTATCGGTCATTCCCTATTTACCCAATTTTGTGAGTGCAGACTACGGCATCGATTCTGATGATGGCGATAACCTGTTTTTATTCGCCAATTTGCGGCTTGTGGCCAGGCAACGCCTGTCGCTCGGTTACGGCAGGTATGAAGATACCGTTTCCGGGTCCCGTGAAGAGCTGGATTCCACAACGTATCTGCTGGGATACAGCTATCGATCACAACGGCAGATTCAATACGGTGCAGAATACGAATACTGGGGTGACAGCGATCGGATCACAACCGACACTTTGAGTGTTTACGTTTCCATGAATATGAAATCATGGTCACTTTCCGTAACACCGCAAATTCGGCGAATCGACGTTTACAGCGATACTAATTGTGGAGGGTCCGTTGATAATAGTGCAGTTGCGCTCGACGTTACCTACTATGCGAATACCAACTGGTCCGTGGGCGGTGGTTATACGTCCTATGATTATCACGATTACGATGAGCTGCTTAATTGTGACGATCTTGATGAGAATGCTTTGATTGTATCGCGCCTGCAGACCGTCGCGGATGACAACCAATGGTCGATTAGCGCCGATTACTTTTTTGATACAGAGTCGGTTGGCATGAACTGGCTGAGGAACGAGTCCGCTATTGATGGTTCCTTAACGAAAGTTATTTCACTGTATGTGACGACTGACCGGTTTTCTGACTGGACAATAACCTTGACGATGGGCCGACAGGAAAACCTCGACAATACAACCACTGAATTTCTCAATGGCACCGTCGGTTACTATTGGTAACAGGGCTTCACATTGTTTACACAATTAATGGCATAATTTTTTTGAACTCTTTCACTCACCATATGTGACACAGGTCGTCAACGCCTTCCCGATCCTTGCGTTTACCTCTTTATTATAAATACTTCGCTGCGGCTTAAGAGGCTGCGGATTGAAGGAGGCATTCGGGATGACCATTCTAAACGATATCAAAAGCATTTTTTGTTGCGGCAATAGCCGGGTATTGGGCAAGTCTATTTTTACTATTACCTTGAGTTTGCTTTTATCATTAATGCTGTCTGCCTGCGGCAATGGTACCGGCTCAGGCGACGATTCATCAGGCCGGGGTGAATTGATTGTCGGGCTAACCGATGCCGAAGGCGATTTCATCAGTTATACCGTCGATGTGACGGCGATCACCCTAACCCGTGCTAATGGCAATGTGATTGATGTATTGCCGTTGACCACCCGCGTCGATTTCTCGCAGTACCGCGAACTGACAGAATTCCTGACCGCCACCATGGTGCCATTGGGCGCATACAAGGCGGTATCCATGACACTGGATTATCGAAACGCGGATATCTGGGTTGAAAACGCCGATGGTGATCCTGTTCAGGTCAACATGATACAAGATGCCGATGGTAACCCCATCACCGACCTGGAAATGTCGGTGGAGCTTAGAGGGCGAAACAAGCTGGTGATATCCATGGGGGTACCCTCTCATTTGACGCTGGATTTCGATCTGGCCGCCAGTAATGATGTTACTTTTGACGGTAGCGGTGAACCGGTTCAGGTCGTTTATCCACAACTGGTGGTGGATGTCGCGCTGCAAAAACCCAAAGCACGTCGTTTGCGGGGGACATTGAACAATGTTGACTTGATCGAAAACAGTTTCGAAATTGCCATTCAACCATTTCACCATCCGATCTATGAGGCGCAGGATTTTGGAAGTTTTGTTGTGAATGCCGATAGCGATACAGTCTATGATATCGACCAGCAACGCTACCTGGGAGAGGATGGTTTGCAGGTATTGGCAATGTTACCTGAGGGTACTCCGGTCATTGTACATGGCAAACATCAGTGGCAACCATGGCGTTTTGTGGCCCGTGAAGTATATGCAGGCAGTAGCGTGCCCGGTGGATCGCTGGATGTGGTTGAAGGAACCGTGACCATGAAAACCGGCGATACGCTGACAATTGAAGGCGTAACATTAATCCGCAGTGGCGGGACAGTGGTTTTTCGCGGTGTAGTGAACGTCACGTTGTCCTCGACGACGGTTGTCAAAACACAGTATTCCATGGACAGTTTTACTGTTGACGATATTAACGTGGGCCAGGAAGTAACGGCATTCGGCACCGTTAGCGATGATGGCATGGGTAATCTGACCATGGATGCGACTCATGGCATTGTTCGGATTAAGGTGGTAGACGAGGCGAGCGACCCAGCAGCCGGTTAAGTCGTCCTCAGATCGTGGCGTACGTGATGTTGTCTGGCTGGTTTGGTCTTGGTTGAGGTTGGCGGAACAAGCTTGAGCTGATGGCCACTGCCATCAAAAACGGGCAGGTACGTTTGAGCG
>JASFMT010000123.1:0-8723 GCA_050117455.1 Gammaproteobacteria bacterium
GATTCATTACATCTTTCAAGAAAGCAAAAAAGACCGGCCCCAAAGGGGCCGGTTAAATCGATTGCTGCTTTATTTATATCTTTTTTTCGTTGTAGCCATCCTGGCTACGGTTTTATTACTGGAACTTCATGCTACTTCAATCCCATTTACGGATATACCTGAGTGGGGAATTTGCAGGCTGAAGAGTTCTTGGTAGTCCAGGATACCGGGTTGGTAGCGTGATCAAACTGCAGGTCAGGTACGTTGTTAATGAAGTCAGCAACGGCCAGTACGCCCTGGCTGCCCGCAAGTGCGGAAGCATCCTGCGCGGCTGTTACGATGGCGCTGATCAAAGCTTCCTGCTCCGGATTTACATTAGCAGTTTGATACTGACAGCTGGCTTCACAGTAGAAGTCGTACGCGCCAGTTGCAGTGTTAGCTTCGATTGTGCCGTCAACACCGTCGATTTTGACCATTGCCCAGTTAGTACCGTAGCTGGCACCAGGCTGCTTTTCCATGGAACCGTAAGCGATGGCGTTGGGAGTTACGTCCAGACGATCACGAACGATAGTAGTGGAACTGCCAACGTGCTCAACGTTACCGGGGATCAACGCGGTCGCATCAGTGGTGAAAGGAATGGCGCTGGAGTCACATTCCTGACGATTGAAATACGACTGCATGCAGGCATTAGTACCGGAACCGTTCACACGGCGGTAGATCTTGATTTCCGTAGCCGGAGAGAACGACGTATAGAAATCTTCTACGTCAGGATTGCCATTACCGTCGTTGTCCTGCAGACCATACTCAGGTACCTGTTCCCAGTAGGCTTTCAGGTCGGAATAGATACTGCGGATGGATTGACGGCTGATATCCTTGATACCGGCGCCGGCAACGGGCTTCGGTGAACCCGCCCAGCCAGTGCAGTCACCATAGACAGAGTCGTCCAGCACGGAACAATGAACGCCTACTCCAAAAATGACCTGGTACACAGAGCTGACGCTAGTCGTCGATAAGCCTGCGGCAGAAGGTGACGTACCTCCCGCCGGGACGTTGGAACCTTTGAACAATGCAGGTTCAACGTCCGAGCAACCGGCTTTTGGTACGTAGTCATACTGACTGCCGGGTACGGCAACGTTGTCGTTACGGCATACCCACTCGTTGGGAAGCCCTTCGGTGCAGCTTGCATTGCCGAATACAGCCATCTGCGTCAGCGTTTGCTGATCAACCACCGGAGTAACACCTGAGTATGAACCAATATTCAGAAAGTAAGAGAAGTACAGGTCCATGTTCTCTATCGCCACGGGCACGTCAGGGTTGTTGGCGTTTGAATCTAACGTACAGGTGACAACAAGGTGCGTCGGATCACCCGGATCGTTTTCATAAGAATCACGTGTACCGGCAACACACAGGTTGGACAGCAAGCCGTCAATAGTATTACGTTGAGCGGTCGCGCCACTCCAATGCATTACCAGGTCATTGGCGCCGGGATTTTGCGGGTCGATCGCGTTGGGAGCCAGTGCGAAAGCACTGCTTGTAGCGATCAGACCGGTAACTGCAATACCAGCTGTTGCTAATTTTTTCAACATTACAAACTCCTTATAATGATTTAACAGTTGTTAAATAATTTTTTTAACTATGCGCTTTGTACTTTGCGGCGGGCAACACCAACCAGACCCAGCAACGCGCTTCCCAGCAACCACACAGCCGGTGGCAGAGGAACAGCGCTGTACGTTAATACACCTTCGCTGTCCAGAGTCCATGTAGCTTCCACACCGTTAGCTGCGTACAACTCCTGGTTAACGGGCAGAGCACGGTTCGGCGAAAGAATCAAGCTCGCTGAGTTACTCAACAGGTGGAAGTTCTGGCTTTGATCCAGACCGGCAGTAGCCGAGAAAGGCGCGTTGCCCTGCCAGCTGTCCATGGTTGGGGCAAAATATCCCGCGTCGGCGCTTCCATACATAGCGGTATCCGTGGCTGCATCCAACTGCTGGTTGACGTTGGCAAGATAATCCGTGTTCATGATCGTGAAAGCCTGTAACTGGCCATTGGTCATGGAAATAGACTGGTTGGTAGTGCTGAGGTAGCGGATACCGTCAACCAGGCTCGGCGGTGTGTTGTCACCAGCCATTACCGCCCAGGAAATATCGCCGGAACTGCTTAGTACATAGTTTTGCACGTCAGCATTGACGAATACCTGTGTACCAGAAGCAGCCGCGGAACCTGGCAGAAATGCATCCATACCCACATTCAGATCAAATACCATGGATGTCTGCGCGGTATTATCACGAATGCTCAGGAACAACTCGCCATTACCTGTGTCAAATTGGTCAATATCAGCTTGAGCTGTACCGGCTATTGCCATAGCCATTGCAGCGCCAAGCGCCTGTTTTTTGAGTTTCATATATATATGACTCCCTAATTGTTAGTGGTTTATTGCGAACAAGGACGGCAATCCGTTGTTGCTTCATGAATTGCTGCCCATGATTACAACCTTTTCCTTGCCGAAGACTTCCCTGTATTACGTTACACGCCCATCCTTGGGCGCTGATGTGGTGCATTGATATACACCCGTTTGTGCTGAGCCAGGCTCAGTTGGTTTATTGCTGATTGTGGTTATGTTGATCGACGGGTACTTTTATACGCGGGAATGATGAAAGTTCCATGACATGGAAATGAATTTTTTAAGACTAATTTAATCTGAGGTTATTGTAGAGATTTATATTTTTTTAATCGAAACGCAACTCTTATCGTTTGCTAATTTGTTCAAAAGTAATACTGCACAATTAGTTTTAAACACCATTGTTATCAGAAAGCAATCGTAACGCATGACAATCGTATTGCCTTTGTTGTCGGTTTCATGCTCTTTAAACAATTAATGTAAATATTTCGTGTTAATGACACCAGCTGCAATTCTATGTTTTACGGTTTTAATTGAAGTAACATGTAATCGGTACTATCTTAGGGCAAAGTGGTGTTGTTTTTCGTGTTATACGGCGCGCTATAAATAAGGAAAATCGTTTGGCAATTACCTTCGATTCATTTGAGGTATCGGCGGGCTCCAGCTGAACGTCTTGCACGCAAAATCATCGCCATAAGAAGCGCTATAAGATCAAACACCATCAACGCTCCGCCACCACCACCGGAAGAACGCGGTTGGATATTCGTACCGCCGCTACCACCCGGTTTTTCACTGGTAACTTCAGCGACAAAATTTATAGTAACGCGGCCCGTGGTGGTAAGATCTCCACCGGAGCTTTGGGAACAGGCGGTATTATCGCTGAACAGTTGCAGATTATTTTCTGTGGCAAACTCATATGTCGCCGCACTTACCGCGCTGTAGATAAAGGAATCCGTGCTAAAATTGCGGCTTGCCGGGGGCGTGTAAAGAACCTCGCCATCGCTGGTTAGCTCCAACTGACCGCCGTTTTCGGTTTGGCCGGATTCCGGCAACAATATGACCAGATCAGTATCCGGAGACCAGTTACTCGCGTTTATATCCAGGGTCCGCGGTTCGTCCGTTTGACCGTTGTAGACATCATCCTGTATATCAGGTAATTCATTTACCAGTATTTCAACATTACCGTCATTAATGCTTTCATCTATAGTATCAGTCGCTTTATAAGTAAAACTTTCGATGAGCGGGAAGTTCCCGGTTCCCGGTGCGGTATATCGGATATTGTCCGGGGAAAAAGCAGAGTTTCCTTCTAAAGTTGGCAATGGATCAGGCGCAACAACTTGTAGTGGTTGGCCGTCGATATCCGTGTCGTTCTGCAATACGTCGATAGTAACCCTGTCACCCGGCGCGACGATACAAAGGTCATCGGCAACCTGCGGCGGATTGTTGGCATTAGTGACGGTAACCGTCACCGTTGCGGTATTGAATGCATCGAAACTGTTGGCGACCGTTACTTCGAAAACCAGATCCGTCTCCTGGGTAACTTCAGCGGGCGCGGTAAAAGACGGCATGGCGGTTGTTGCATTGGCAAGTGTTACGGCAGGTCCCTCAAGCTGCTGCCAACTATAACTGGCAATGACATCGCAATTAGCCACTGAGGCACTGGCATCCAGCTGAACGGGTTGTGACTCTCCTTCCGCTACGCGTATGTTATCGCCGGCGTTGGCGGTAGGGCCGATTCCCGCACAGCTATCGAAAATTCCGATCATGCCGTTGCTGGAAAGGGTATAGGCCCCCCTCTTGTCGCGGGTTAGCAGAAAACCCAGCGCGCTCTCGATGGCCAGGGGCTGCAAACCTTCATCCCTGATGACCTGGCTGACGCCCAGTTGATCGCTGTTTCTGTCGACGGAAAAGACCGTTAGCGCGTTATCTACCAGGCTGCTCAGTGCAATGAGATATTGATCGTCAGGGCTGATATGTAGCGCAGTGATTCCCTCCAGTGAATCGACGACATCAACGCCGGCACCCTGATCAGAGTAGGTATTAATGTACTGCAGATTGCCGGTAGCACTGTCGCGCCGAAAAACAGCGACAGAACGATTACCTGGATTAGCGGTGAAAACAAAGTTTCCATCCTGACTTATTGCGATATCAATTGGCTGGACGAGTCCCGCAACCGGATCGGTATTTGTTACCGCAGTTTCGTACGTCAATAACCCTGTTGCGCTATCCCGGCTGAAAATCACAACGGCATTGGCATCGTGACCCGCGATATATATGTGACGACCATCCGGCGACATCGTGAGCGCCTGGGGAGAAACCAGGTTTGAAATGATACCACCGCTGGTTGAATCCCCGTTTCTGACCGTCTGCTCCAGGGCCAACTGTCCGCTCGCGGCGTCAAAACTGAAGACAGCAACGGAATTGCTACGGACTCCCGTGACATAAACATAATTAGCATCGGAGCTGACAACGAGATCCCCGGGCAAATCCATATCCAGGGGAATGGCGGCGTCTTCAAAAACATCCACAAAAGACAATTCACCGGTTCCAGTATCCCGCTCGAAAACCGCCAGGGTATCGGGATGAGTATCATTGGTAATCTGGCTTGAACGGCTGATAACAAACAGATACCGGTTTTCGCCTCCAATGGTCCGGCTTAACGCGGCTTTCCATGGGAACAGCAGGCCATCGAAGTTCGGATTAGTGTCCGTGTACGAAGTAATCGCGCTGAGGGTATTGTCAGTGGGATCGCGTTGAAAAACAGCAATGGCGTTTGTTAGAGATCCCAAAACGTACAATTTCTCACTATCATCCGTGACAACGCCATGAGCTGGTATCGATATCCCGTGAATCGACGGATCGAGGATAAGCGTATCACTATGTTGCAAAAGCTCCGCGCGGGCGGACAGCGCAATGGAAGACAGGAGGACGCACGTTGTAGTTAGACTAAAAATGTGTTTTATGGAAAACATGTATCGAGTATCTAAATTGTGAGTGTCATTACGATTTAACCACCAACCGCAAAATGTAATACATTTTTATTAAACGTATATGACATTGAACTACAGGATGATTGAGCGCGGAAAAGTCTCAGCAGAAATAAAATGTAATACGAATGTATTACGATTGACATGCGCACCGCTGTTTTGGCGGATTGTAAATCAGGGCGACGCAGCGTTTAGCGGACCAGTTGCAGGGAAATTTCTTTCATTACTGGTGCGGCAGGCTGAAATAAAACGCCGCACCTTGGCCAGGCTGCGCTTCCGCCCAGATTTTTCCACTATGGCGGTTAATAACGCGCTGGACACTGGCCAGGCCGATACCGGTGCCTTCGAATTCGTCGCGGTTGTACAGCCGCTGAAAAATACCGAAAATCTTGTCGGCGTATTTCATATCGAATCCGACACCGTTATCCTTCACAAAAACGACGTTAGCATCCCCGTTGAAATACCGACCTACGAGAATCTGCGGGTTTTCGCACCGGCTGGTGAATTTCCATGCATTATTCAATAGATTGTTTAATACAATCCGCAGCAGGTTCGCATCCCCTTTTACATAGATATCAGGCTCTACCTGTAGTTTCACATTCCGGTCCGGTTCGGCGTCCTGTAATGCCTGCAAACACTCGTTCGCGAGTGCGCTGATATTAACTTTGGTATGAGTTATATCAATTCTTGTGATGCGGGATAACTCGAGAATGTCATCGATCAATTCCGCCATGTAATGACCCGCGTTGATAATTCTTGTTAAATGGTCCTTTTCGTCATCGGTGAGTTTGTCAATTGCTTCTTCACGGAGGATCTGGCTAAATGCCGTTATCGAACGTAATGGCGCCCGTAAATCATGGGCAATGGAATAGCTGTATGATTCCAGTTCCTTGTTGCTATCCTGCAGTTGCCGGGCTCTTTGATCCAGCAAAAAGGTATTTTCCAATGCCCGCCAGTATTCCTTATTTAACCGGCGTCCAACCACCAATAGAAATCCGGCAAAGATAAAAAACATAATCATTACCGCCATGGATTCCTGTGTGGCTAATACCGCCATGGCGACGATAGACGGCGCAAGCAACAGTATAAGAAAAGTAACTACCAGAAAATAGTAGATGGACAAAGTCGTAACACCGGCCGCCGCCACCCCCGCAGTAGCCAGCAATACCAGCATAGCCGTCCACTGCAGCTTGTAATGCGTGATTGCAAACATACAGAAAATACCCCATGCAGCAGCCAGTAAAAAAGTAGTAACTGAAAATGCAATGCGCCAGTGCCGGGGATTCTTAACGTACCAGTTATTGAGGGAGGCGAGAAGCACGCTGCGTATAGCAGCGCCCAGGACGAGAACCGCACCCAGAACAATCAGCTCGGATGTTTGATCGCGCCAATATGGCGTAACGGTCACAATAATTAAAAATATCAACGGATACAGTATCGAGGCCCATCGTGTACGATGAGCAAGTTGGCGGTCAGCACGGCCCAACAACTGATCTTTATAAAATTGACTGTTCATTATTATTAATATTGGCGGTGGAACCTACTGAACAAGTGCTGACATCCGTTCTTTTTATAGTGGATTGACCGGCTCTAACGATATTGGTACCAATGACCATATTACCTGACGGCCCGAACCCGGGCTTCCCGACTATTATGCATCAGTATCGCGGTACATATATAGTTAGCTCTAGAAATAAAGCGCCGCGGCCCTACCATACCGCCGGTGCGATATCGATGATATCGCTTGCATGAGATCGTTATGTAGCACGGCAATCTGAATGAGTACTACAGTAGTTACACATCAGGGTAACCGTGCTGCAGATAATATTGCTGCAGCAGGTATTGGGCGGGAAACTTACGTAAATAATGTTTCAACAGGGTGACCGGAACGACGCGGGGCACTTTGCCTTCACGATAACTGGCAAGAATTTCCCGCATTTCCCGTTTGTCATGGGTATCCAGATTGCGCTTGATAAACCCGAACATATGCTCCAGCACATTGCTGTGCCGGCCGCGGCTTCCGGGCCGTTTTAAACCGTCCATTAACATACTGATATACTCATGGGCAACAATCTCCAGCGATTGCTTTTCCTTATTGGCAACCATTCTTCCCAATGCCCGGTATGTTTTTTCACAATGCGCCAGAATTAAAAATTTGTGCCGCGTATGAAATTTAACAAGCGCATGCCGTGACAGTCCGTTACTCTGCAACTGTTGCCAACGGTGATAAACTTCAACCCGCTGCAGGAAATTGGCCCGCAGCGTTAAATCATTGAGCCGTCCCTCCTCTTCCACCGGCAACAAGGGGTTGGAATTGATAATTTCCTGGGCATATAAACCGGTTCCCGTATTTAACACCTGCGTGGGAGTTTTGTAGATTTTTACGTTGAAAACCCCGCAACTGGGAGAGCCTTTCTTGAAAATATAACCGCTAATGTGCTGAAGTTGCCGGGCTTTTTGCCGGCCGAACTCCACCAGTTGCTCCGTGACGTCAATGGATTCGTCCTTAACGTTGACAGCCCGTTGCTGTTCATTATTCCCGACCAAATGTATCGGGGTACGCGGCACGCCAAGTCCAATGGCCATTTCTGGGCACACGGGAACATAGTAAAATCGTTCGGCAAATTCACCGGTAATAAATTTCTGGTGTTTGTGATTACCGTCAAACCGGACTTTCTGTCCGAGCAGGCAACTGCTAATACCAATAGCTATCTTGTTATCAGTATTACGAGCAAGTTCAGAATTCATTACAGCAACTCCTCGATAGTGTTAATCATCTGACTTCCCTGAGGCTCAACCCGGCTATTAAAGCTGGCCACCAGGTTACCCTTGCGGTCAAGCACGTATTTATGAAAATTCCATTGTGGGTACTGGCCGGAAAGTTTTGCCAGTGTTTGATACAGCGGGTCCGCTGTATAACGGGAAGCATTGGTTTTCTCAAACATGGGAAATTCAACACCGTAAGTTAACCGGCAAAAATCCTGGATTTGTTTTTCGTTACCGGGTTCCTGGCCACCGAAATCGTTCGAGGGAAAACCCAGTACCACCAGTCCCTGGTCTTTGTATTTACTGTAAAGCGCTTCTAACCCTTCGTATTGATAGGTATAGCCGCATTTGCTGGCGGTATTCACCACCACGACTACCTTGCCAAGATACTTCTTGCACAAGTTGACACTCTCGTTGCCGGCAAGGGTGCGTTTGGTGAAATCGAGGGTTTCCGGACAAGCGGCCTCGTTATCCGCAGCGTGGGTAGTATTCAATGGCACCATCAAGATCGACATATAAATCAATAATATCAGTAACTTATATTTCATGGTCTCGCCTCTCACAAGTCAATAGCCGAAATATTTGACGAATTT
>JASFMT010000124.1:0-8709 GCA_050117455.1 Gammaproteobacteria bacterium
CAGTCTTAAAAAGGACGCTCAGTGGTACACAGAGAAGGGTTTTGTTAAGGCGCGACCAGACGTCGATAACATTGTGGATTTAGGTTACGCCAGACACGCGGTCAAAGTATTGGGACCTTATGAAAATTAAACCGTCAATTGCAATGTAGCTCATTGTGATACTACAGCCGGGGCGGTAGAGCATGTTGTTGAGACAGCAGGCTCTTTCGTTCCGGCTTTTACCCTGTAGTTGCTGGATTACACATCACGCACCGGGAGATTTGTTATTTCCACTCATCCACAAATTGCCTGTAAAGGGTTGGCGAAGCAGTTTGTCAATCATAGCAAATCGTTGTTTGCTTTTCGCGATGTATCCTTTCAAATTAAACCCAGCGAGTTTGTCTGTGTGCTGGGTCCCAGCGGTTGCGGTAAAACCACATTGCTTCGCACCATTGCCGGACTGGAAACACCCACCGAAGGGGAACTGTTTATTGCTTCTGCGCAAAATGATCTAAGCGCGGATATCGGGATGATTTTCCAGGACCAGGGCTTGTTTCCGTGGATGACTGTTTACCGTAACCTCGCTTTTATACTGGAAAACAATGCCGGTATCGCTAAAGCGGCGATTCCCGATATTGTGACGGAATTTCTTACCAAAGTGGGATTGGAAAAATTTTCCCACTATTATCCCCACCAGCTATCCGGTGGCATGAAGCAACGAGTGAGCATTGCCCGGGGGTTTGCTACCCGGCCGGAAATCCTGTTAATGGATGAGCCCTTCGTGTTTCTGGATTTTCAAACGCGGCTATATCTGCATGCACTGTTGTTGTCGCTATGGCAGGCACAACAGAAAACCGTGGTGTTTGTCACTCATGACATCGAGGAAGCGGTGTTACTGGCAGACCGAATTATTGTCATGACAGCCCGGCCGGGTACTATCAAGCAAATCATTGACCTGGAACTGGAGCGGCCAAGGGATATATTTTCCGTGCGCGAGTCACCGGACTATTTAAAGTATGTGCACGTCATTACGGAACTGCTGAGGGACGAAATGCAACTTACCATGCAGCAAGAATGGTAGCTCCATGAATTCGCTTTATAGCCACGGAAAACGCCTGTTTATATTTTCGTTGTCACCTGTTGCGCTGTTTTTGCTTTGGGAGATCAGCGCACGCACCGGGTTGCTGGATGTACGGTTTTTTCCGCCACCAAGCGCGATTATTTACCACCTGATCTTTGTCAGTCCGGAAGAGGGTATCCTGACAGATATTCTTTACAGCGTATACCGGATATTTATTGGTTATTTCATCGGCTGTAGCCTGGGGGTGATGCTGGGTATTGGTATGGGCTTATCCCATCTATTACGGATGATGTTTTATCCCCTGGTCATCGTTACCTACCCCATTCCCAAAATCGCGATTCTGCCGTTGATTATGTTGATTTTCGGCATTGGTGATCTGTCCAAGATTGTGGTGGTGGCCATCGGCAGCTTTTTTCTGGTGCTAATGAATACGCTGCACGGGGTGGATAACCTGGAGAAAATATATTACGACGTGTCCCGGGTTTACAAAGTGAGTTATCGCAGTTTCATTCTGCGCATTGTAGTGCCCGGTGCATTGCCGTCTATTTTTACCGGGCTTAAGCTTGCCATCGGTTACAGCCTGGTGATTGTCGTCGCCGCGGAATTTTCCGGCGCCAACAAGGGAATCGGTTACCTGATATGGCAGTCCTGGGAAACTTTTTCCATTAAGTCCATGTATGCCGGCATCTTTGTCATTGGCATACTGGGGTTTATTTTTTCCTACACCCTGGATGTACTGGAGCGGCGGTTTGTGCCGTGGAAAGATAAGAAGTAACTGCAAATCAGGGGTATTTAACCCGCCGCAACCACCTCTGGCGCGCGGACCACATCGTCGAATGGCATGTAGTCGGGATTAAAAAACTGGGTAGCCACTTCGTCGGCGAAATACTTGCCAAGCTTGGTTAGCCAGATATCCTGGTCATTTTCAGCCAGCAAACCCAGTTGTTTTAGCCAGGTGACTTCGTTGTAAAAAATTTCATTAATGGTCTCGCCGGTGCGCTCGGTAAATTGTTGCTTGTTTACCTTCATGTTTTTCAGCGGCAGGATAAATGAACGGCGTAACTCGTCATCCTTGCTGCGCGCCTTGCCGCGATTGATGGCGACTTTGCCCTGGTCGATGAGCGAATAATAATTTTGCAAATTGGCGTCGCCGATGTTGATGGCGAAGACCCCCCGCAAGGTTGACCACGCCGAAACACCCACGCCGGCTACGTCGGCAAGGTCTGCGGCCCAATCACGCAGGTAGTGGGAAATGTACTCGGGTTTTTTGGCGAAGCAGCGGGTTTGATATTCGTGAAAGCCATGTTCCTCGGAAATCATGATACCCAGGTATTTCATCAACAGGACTTCATCGGTTTGCGGAAAGCGATCCGGGTTCTTTTTCGCTTGCACGATAATATTGCCGGGCCGGTCACCGTGTTGCTTAATGCGCAGGCGATAGAGTTGATAGCCTTCGATATCCAGGCTGACCGCTTCGAGCATATGTTTGGTCCACATCTCGACAGTCTGGTTGGGGTAACCGTAAATCAGGTCAATGAAGACATTGTCGATGCCCGCCTTGCGCATGTTGCGAATGGATTCCAGGGTTTGCTCATGAGTATGCACCCGGCCCATATAACGCAGGATGTCATCGTCGAATGACTGGACGCCGAGGCTGATGCGGTCCACCCCGTAGTCCTTCATGATGCGCAGCTTTTCCAGGCCTTCTTCGCCCAGCAACGTGCCGGGTTCGGCTTCAACGGAAAACTGGGTGCAGCCACTCAGGTCATAATGAGTGGTGAACATTTTCATGAAGCGTTCCATTTGTTTGGGCGAGGGATAGGTGGGCGTGCCGCCGCCGATCAATACGGACTGCACGGGAATAGCATCCACCCCCATATTCTGTTTGTACAGGATCATTTCCCGTTCAAGATAATCCAGGTAAACGTCTACTTCCTCGGATTTACTCTTGGTTTTGGTGATCCAGTGGCAAAAGGTGCACCGCGAAGGGCAAAAAGGAATATGGGCATAGCCCAGAAGAGGCCGGGAAGGGCGTTGTTCCAGGTTTTTAAACAGCGGCTCCTGATCCATATCGCTAAACATGGTCAGTGGCGGATAGCCGATAACAGGAAAGAAACGGGCACCGCGCTCAGGCAGAATGCCGGAATCGCGAATGGACTCAATGCCCATCTCGTTCATTTCCTCGCGCGCGCGCTGGATCCACTGATCAATTGCAACTGTCATCGTACTGCCCCCGATAAGCCCTTATTTTAGACGCGGATTTAGGGTGCTCCTGCCCTGTATGACCATCGTATTACGTTTCGTTCGCAAGATCTACGCTGGCACCGGGTTTTTACCCCGAAATAGCCATAATCCGGCGCTAATTAGCACTATTCCGATAACGGCACAGGTTATCTGGTAGGCGTAATACAGTTCGAATTCATCGAACCCCAGACCGTACAGTGTGACAAATCCCACCCAGGTTGCGCCGGAGCAGTGGTCGATGACGGTCATATAAGAAATGGACATTGACAAAAAAATTCCGCCCGTCAGCGATAATACCAACGCCGCTGGAGACACCAATGCCCTGGCTTGTTGATAGTGACTTATCGCCCAGCCGAGCATCACGGAAACACCGATGTATACCAGCACCGTGTAGCTATCATATTCCAGGGTCCACAAATTCAAACCGCTGCGTGGATCATTGTGGGCAAAGGCAAATAACGATTTGGTGGCGAGAAACTGCAGGGAACCGAGGGGCTGCTCGGGCCAGATTAACTTGAACATGCCCAGATACTGCACTACCGGCGTTAGTACATGATTGACAATTTTGCCGTTGAGTAACATGACCGGAACAAGACCCGCCAGGAAATGCGCGGCCAGTATAATAGCGCCCCAGAACCACCAGGACTGGGGTAATTTATGTTGAGACATCGACATTTGAACAATAATACCTAAAATTACGTTGCGGGACGAAGTGATTGGACAACAATGATCGGTTATTTCTTCGGGACTATTTGAAACAAAACAGAAAAGACGGCGAATTATGGCAACCTATGCGATCGGCGATGTTCAGGGATGTTACGATGAGTTGCAAGCATTGCTGGACCAGGTAAAGTTTGACTTTCGACATGACACCCTGTGGCTGGCGGGTGACTTGGTCAATCGTGGTCCGCGATCGCTGGAAGTATTACGTTTTATTAAATCCCTGGGTGAATGTGCTGTCACCGTGTTGGGTAATCACGATTTGCACCTGTTGGTTCGCGCCCACGGTTACGAACCGGCGAAAAAAGGCGATACGCTGGATACCATTCTTGATGCGCCGGACCGTGACGAGTTGTTGGCCTGGCTACGCCAGCGACCGCTTATGCATCATGACCCACACCGTCAAATTTCCCTGATCCATGCCGGTCTTGCTCCCCAGTGGACATTGCAGGATGCCATCGCTTGCGCCCGGGAAGCCGAGCAGGTGTTGAGTAATGACGACAGATTTCATGAGTTTCTCGAGCACATGTACGGCAACAATCCCGATCACTGGGATCCCCATTTACAGCATTGGGATCGTATGCGGTTTATTATCAATTGTTTCACCCGCTTGCGTTACGTCGATAACCGGGGCCGCCTGAAATTAAAGGCCAAAGGTGCGCCCGGTTCGCAACCACCCGACTGCATGCCCTGGTTTCTGGCACCACAGCGGCAAAGTAAAAATGACCGCTTGCTGTTTGGTCATTGGTCCACGCTGGGTTTTTATTGTGGTGACAATGTTGTTGCGCTGGATACCGGTTGCTTGTGGGGCGGTAAGCTTACTGCGGTTAATGTCGATGAAGTCATCGCGCTTGGTAAGGTCGAGCCTGTATCAATTAATTGTAAACAGGCGCAGAAACCTGAGCTGCGTTGAACCGTTCTGAAAATCAATTGTATTCGTTTCTTAAATCTTCCTTTTGGTGACCAGGTTATCATCAGGTCACCTCGCCTTCAGTAAATATTACCACGAGCAACTGATTGGAGTTGATAAATATGTGTCGCGTGGCATGATATGCCGGG
Source organism: Gammaproteobacteria bacterium (assembly GCA_050117455.1). Lineage (GTDB taxonomy): Bacteria > Pseudomonadota > Gammaproteobacteria > SZUA-152 > SZUA-152 > JAKEGK01. The sequence goes on from JASFMT010000124.1 coordinate 5,084, forward strand.
TGTGTTCCCTGTGGCCATAAACAGTGAGGCCCGGTGATTTAATTCTCGGTTTGTTATAAAAACAGGCACAAAAAAATCAAATAAATAAATGAGGGGTGGAAATGAAACCAGTTGTAGTTATTTTTGGTACCATTTTGTTAGGGTTGTCCACGGTCGCGGTCGCCGACAATCAATGGAGCAGTCGTAACCGACTTGCCTGGTTCGGTGGTTTGGGGTCAGCCAGTCTCGACAGTCAGGCCGCCGCCGAGGAGGGTATCGAAGACTCGGCATTATATATCCGGCTGGGCGTTGAATTTCAGCGATCGCACATATTATATGGCGTTGGCCTGTCCGGCCTGTTTTATGATGACAATGCTGAATTTAGCCAGACTGTGGAGGATTTATTTGGGGATGTTTCAACAGAAGATTCCACCGCAGAGGCATTCGATCTGTTCGGTGAAGTGGGCTACCGTTATATGCTGAGTGCCGGTTCCTATATGGATTTTTTTGGCGGTTATGAACATGTGCTCTCTTCCGAAAGAAGCATATCCAATTGCAGCAACTGTTTTGAAGAGGATATCGACATTGAGTCGGGCCTTTATCTGATGCCCCGCTACCAGTATGAAACCGAGGGTGGTTATCTGTTTACCCTGTTGTATCGCCAGTATGTCAGCGGTGATATGGAAAATGCCATAGCTCTGACCATCGGTTTTGCACGATAGTTTCTTTGGTTGCCCGGCTGATCCTGACCCGCCGGGCAATATTTGATCGCCTTACAACACATTGATAATTCAATGAAAACCATTTCAGTTGCTATGCGCTGAAAAATATTTATTGCCGTTAACCCTTTTTGGCAAGCGTTTCGTTTCACTCTTCTAACAAGCCCAAAAAACAGAGGAGTATCCCATGAAACGTTACGTAATTTTGTTGCTGCTGTTGTTATTGACCCTTGTCGCGTGCAGCACGCCCAATATCCCGATCGACAATTCGGCGACCGACACCGACCAGGCCGGTGCCGGTGTGACGTCATCACAGGCCGACCCGTCGACCGCACCAACTGATGAAACACGGCAACCCGCAAGCAAGGCCGAACCCGTTAACGCCGGGAAACAAGCCAAACAAGACATTGCGCAAACCAACCCGGTAACACCCCAGCCGAAGCCGGGAAACGGTAAAGCGAAACAACAAAAAATCGCGGGAAAGGTTGCCGCAGAAGAGGAAAGTGCCGCATCACCGGCGATGTCTGATCGCGCCGTACTGTTTTCGAAAAGCCAGCCGATGGCGGAACGTAAACGCGTACAATCCTATAACGCGGCCGGTATTGCGCTGGCGGTGCCTCCCAGCGTTCGTTATCCCAGTGAGCCACTGGACCGGGAAAACTATCAACACTTTGAAGACAATCCCGTGATTCGGGTTACCGAGAAACCAGTTTCGACCTTCAGTATTGATGTGGATACCGGCAGTTACACCAATACCCGGCGCATATTAAATGAAGGCCGGCTACCGGCACGTGATGCTGTTCGCGTGGAAGAGTTTATTAATTACTTTAATTATGACTATCCCGTGCCTGACAATGCAGAAACACCTTTTAACGTTGTAACAGAACTGGGCCCCACGCCATGGAACAATAATACACGCCTGTTGCACATTGGGATCAAGGGATATCAGTTGCCCGAAACGCAGCTACCACCGTCCAACCTCGTTTTCCTGGTGGACGTGTCCGGTTCCATGCGCTCCCATAATAAGCTTGCATTGCTGAAAAAATCACTGCGGTTATTGACCCAGAAATTGCGCGACCAAGACAGGATTGCCATCGTGGTCTATGCCGGTGCCAGCGGCGTGGTGCTGGAGCCAACCCGTGGATCACAAAAAAGTAAAATTCTCTCGGCGTTGGAAGGGTTGAGCGCCGGTGGTTCCACCAATGGTGCGGCCGGGATTCGGCTGGCTTATTTAAAAGCCCAGGAAGGCTTTATTGAAAATGGCATTAACCGGGTGATTCTGGCTACCGACGGCGATTTTAACGTGGGCACGGTGAATTTCGAGGCCCTGAAAAATCTGGTGGAAGAAAAACGTAAAACCGGGGTGTATTTAACCACGCTGGGCTTTGGCAGCGGCAACTATAACGATCACTTGATGGAACAGCTGGCCGATGCCGGTAACGGTAACTATGCCTACATTGACACATTGATGGAAGCGCAAAAAGTTCTGGTCAACGAAATGGGGTCCACGCTCAATGCGATTGCCAAAGACGTGAAAATCCAGATTGAATTTAACCCGGCCGTGGTTGCCGAGTATCGCCTGGTGGGCTACGAAAACCGTGCCCTGCGGCGGGAAGATTTTAATAATGACAAAGTCGATGCCGGTGAAATTGGTGCCGGGCATACGGTGACGGCGATTTATGAAATCGCGCTGCAGGGTCAGGACGGGCAACTGGTGGATCCGCTGCGCTATCAAACCAGTCCATCCCATTCGGAAAGCGCGAAGCAAACCCGCGAGCTGGCATTTCTGCGCTTGCGCTACAAGAAGCCAAAAAGCGATACCAGCACCCTGATGGAAACGCCGGTATTGAAAACACAGATGATTGGTAGTCTGGAAAAAGCCAGTGATCGATTCAAGTTTGCCGCCAGTGTAGCCGCGTTTGGCCAGTTATTACGCGGTGGCCGCTATACACAACAGTATGCGTACATGGATGTGGTTAACCTGGCGGTCAACGCCAAAGGCAAGGACCGTTACGGCTACCGCAGTGAATTCGTGCGGCTGGTGGAACTGGCCAATACCCTGACAGGCAACGCACGGGCAAGCCAGGTACCATCAGGCAAGGTGCTAAATTGATCTGATCTAACAACACCACGGCGCGGGGTGTTAGTAAGCACTCCGCGCTAATCGTGACCGAGATCATATTTTTAAATCCGTGTGATGGAGACAGTTGCCAAAGCCGGGAAATTGCGGCATGTTAAGCGCGTGCAATCTTCCCCAGACGCCCAGCCTGACAATGAAGCAATCGCCGGCCTGACTAACGAGCAGTTGATGCTGCGTTACAGTCGCGGCGATGCGCAGGCATTTGAAACGTTGTACCAACGCAATAAAAACGCCCTGTATCGTTATTTCCTGCGTCAAACAAGCCGGATCGCTTTGGCGGAAGAAATGTCTCATGAAGTATGGCTGCGTGTTATCAAAGCCCGCCAGCGTTATACGACCACCGCCAGGTTTACCACGTATTTGTTTCAGATTGCCCATAATTGCCTGGTGGATCTATACCGCAAGCAGGGGAGGCAACCGGAGATGAATGGTGACGAGCCAGAGCTTGCCGGTGTGCCGGCCGGCGAGGATTGTGATCCCGCCACCCAGGTGACTCAACAGCAGGCGCGAACCGCATTTTTAAAACTGTTGGGCCAGTTGCCTGGTGAACAGCGGGAGGTGTTTATTCTTAAAGAGGAAGCGCAACTGTCCATCGATGAGATCGCCAGTATAATTGACGAAAATCCGGAAACGGTAAAAAGCCGGTTGCGCTATGCTACGCGGAAGTTGAAAGACGGCTTGCAGGAATGGTTAAACAGGTAGTGTGTTATGAGTGACCACGACAACAACACGGACGATCAATCATTATCGGATCTTTATGCCGATATTGGCGCAGAGCAACCGTCCGC
>JASFMT010000125.1:0-8690 GCA_050117455.1 Gammaproteobacteria bacterium
TACTTTGTACTTTGTACTTTGTGCTTTGTGCTTTGTGCTTTGTGCTTTCATTCAGCTTCCGGCAACGACACTAATCGCCAAGCTGTTTAAACGTGGCGTTAAAATGCCGCAATACATCCGGCTCATAATCAAAGGCATAGCCTGGCAAGCGGGCCAGATGCGGTTGCAGGTAACCCATCATCTCCATCATATAGTCCACATGGCTTTGGGTATAAACCCGCCGTGGCATGGCCAGGCGTACTAACTCAAAGGGCGCCGCCACGGGTTCACCAGTATCGGGATCGCTTTTGCCCAGCATAACACTACCCACTTCGACACCGCGGATACCAATGGCCTCGAACAATGCCACACTTAACGACTGCCCTGGAAAGGTCAACGCATCGAGATGCGACAGCGTTTGCCCGGCATCAATATATACCGCGTGCCCGCCGAAGGGTTTAATCACCCGGTAGCCGGCGCTCTCGATACCTTCGCCAAAATATTCCACGGAACGAATGCGATAACTTAAATATTCTTCACTGAGAATTTCCTGTAACCCAACCGACAGAGCTTCAAGATCACGACCGGCCAGCCCCCCGTAAGTGGGGAAACCTTCGGTAATCACCATGAGGGAACGCACCGTTTCGCACAACCCTTCGTCCTGCAGGGCCAGAAAGCCGCCAATATTGCCAAAGGCGTCTTTTTTGGCGCTCATTAACACACCGTCGGCCAGCGCAAACATCTGTTGCGCAATTTGCTTTACGGTATATTTTTCAAAGCCCGGCTCGTGACGTTTGATAAGATAGGCATTTTCCGCAAACCGCGCGGCATCAATAAACAGGGGGATCTTGTGTTCTTTCAACAGCGCCTTGACCTGTTGCAGGTTTGCCATAGATACCGGCTGTCCACCTACAGCGTTGTTAGTCACCGTCATAATTACCAGCGGGATGTTGTCTGGCTGTTTGGCGAGTTGTTGTTGCAACGTCGTGATATCGATATTGCCCTTGAACGCGCCCTCCATATCCGGCAAATCCAGTGCCGCGGCCTGTTGCGCTTCGATGTTGGCTCGCGTGGTATCAAAATGGGTATTGCCGATAACCGTCTGTCCCGCGCGAACCATGGCGCGCATTAACAGCGCTTCGGCTGATCGTCCCTGGTGAGTGGGAATGACGTATTGCATGCCAGTGATATCCTGCACAACCGATTCAAACTTGTAATAACTGGCGCTTCCTGCATAGGATTCATCCCCCAGCATCATCGCCGCCCACTGTTGGGCTGACATGGCGCTGGTACCACTATCGGTTAACAGATCAAACGTCACCGCGTCAGCAGGAAGCTTAAAAAGGTTGAATCCTTTTTCCCTTATGAGGTTTGCGCGGGTATCAGGATCGCTAAAGGGGATGGGTTCAACGGTTTTTATACGAAACGGTTCAATGATGGTTTTTGCTGTTGGCAAACGCATAAGCCGGCCACTCGCCTTGACTATGAATGATCATGCACTGAGTATAGACCATGGCACATCGCCCTATTGGCAACCCACCACCGTCAAGGCGAGAACAACTTGTTAAACCCTGCCAAGTTGGGAAGCTTATGCCGTGACCGGCTCAGGTTTTTTCGCCGCGGTTTGTTCTTTTTTACGTTGATGGGAAAAGTCCAGCATACGCTGAATGGGACGAACAGCTTTTTTGCGAATGGCTTCGTCGATATGAATTTCGTTGGCGCCTGTTTCCAGCACGTGGACAAGTTTTTCAAGGCTGTTCATGGCCATCCAGGGACAATGAGCGCACATGGAACAGGTGGGACTAATACCGCCGGTAGGGGCCACCAGCAGTTTTTTGCCGGGCGCCGCTTCTTTCATTTTATGGAAAATACCGTAGTCCGTGGCCACGATTAAGGTCCTGGCTTTTGATTCCCGCGCCGCATTAATCAGTTTAGTCGTGGATCCCACCACGTCGGCGAGTTCGATGACATCTTCCGGTGATTCCGGATGCACCAGTACCTGGGCTTGCGGATGTTTTTGCTTGAGTTCTTTTAGTTCCTGGGCCCGGAATTCGTCATGCACCACACAAAAACCCTGCCAGTTAATCATGTCAGCGCCGGTTTGTTGTTGCACGTAGTGGCCCAAATGCTTATCCGGTGCAAAAATAATTTTCTCGCCCTGCTCCTTGAGGTAATTAACAATATCGACGGCATTGGATGAGGTCACCACCCAGTCGGCACGGGCTTTGACCGCGGCGCTGGTATTGGCGTAAACCACGACCTTGCGATCGGGGTGTTCGTCGCAAAACGCGCTGAACTCGTCAACGGGGCAGGATAAATCCAGTGAACAGTTCGCTTCCAGGTCCGGCATCAATACCCGCTTTTCGGGATTGAGAATTTTGGCGGTTTCGCCCATAAACTTCACACCCACCACGATCAGTGTCGTGGCCGGATGCCTGTTACCGAAATCCGCCATGCTCAGGGAGTCGGCCACGTGACCGCCGGTTTCGTCAGCCAGGACCTGTAGCTGTTCATCGGTATAATAGTGGGCAATAATCACGGCGTTTTCCCGTCTCAATAACGCCTTGATACGGGTAATCAATTGCTCGGCCTGTTCACCGGACGGCACCACCGGACGCGCGGCATGTTCCGCCAGGTTCACGATCTCTTCCCGCAATTTTTCCGGTATTTCGACTGCTTTACTCATTTGCCCGACTCATCGTATTGTTTATGTTCAGATTTTCGCAAAATTTCACGGTAAATTGAATAGTACTATATGAATATTCTAGTGAATTAGACACTAAGAACAGCTCTGGTATTCAGGGAATCTGGATCTATCCAAAAACTGCAAGAATGGTTAACGCAAAATTTTGTCAGGATACAGCTCGCTTTTATGGTCATATGGTGCCAGGCAGGGCTATTTCAACAGTTACCGGCGCCCAAACAGCCTTTTGATTTTATGGAGAAATTTGCCGTTTTGGGCGTTGGAATCCGCTGCTGATTCCTCCCCTAACCCACTCTGAATATTTACACCGGGCATTTTTTCAGGATCCGCCGTGGTATTCCACACCAGACTGAAGTCCATATCCCCACCGTTAGCCGGGATGGTGAGGTTTTGCTTGCGCAGGATCGCATGACCAAACGCCTGCCAGGATTCTTCATCAAACTGGGCATGAAATCCCTCTTCCAGCATCGTGGCGCCGTTGTGCTCTGCCCGGGACATAATCAGGAAACTGCCGGCGATGAGCTGACCTTCGGCATCGGGTTGCAAGTTCATCTCCGTAAGATCTTTGTCCGGTAACCACACCAGTGCCCCTTCGTGGTAAGGCAACAACTGGGTAATAAACCCCATGCGCGGCTGTGCGGCATTGCTTTTAATAAAGTCCGTTACCTGGGCATGAACACCGACCGCCAACACCAGTACCACGCGATCGCCACCCACCAGATTCACCGAACTGCGCTTGACGGAGATCGCATTCAGGTCCCGAAATTGACTTTCTTTGAGTACTGTCTGCATACGCAGGCTGTTGCGTTCCAGTTCATTCCAGGGATGGATGGGAAACCAGTTGATCTCATAACCGAGGCGCGCCAACACCCGCGTCAATCCGGACGCTTGCGCCGCCATGGTTTCGTCCGTGCTCAACAGGATACAGGTGAGATAGTGCTCGGGCAGGTTCAGGTCGGCCGCATTAACCAGTTCAAAGGTGTATCCAACACCTTTAAAACCCATAAACCCCTTTTCACCCAGGCGGGTAACATCGCCAACGTTAAAACGTTTCTTCTGCAATACCGCTTTATAAAGAAATATAAACAGCTGTAACGGTGCTTTGGGAAAGGTCTTGCCGTTGTCCCCTTTTTGCAGTCGCAGTACCAGCACGAACTCTTTTTGTTTTTGCGCCGCCATGCCCTGGGTCACAAAAATCCAGCAGGGAATGAGACTGCCTTTACCCATTAGCCTTTGTTGGTAAATCGACACCACGAGCCGTTTGGGTATCAGCTCCAGCTTCATCGGATAGTCGCCGATACCGCCACTGATAATCTTGACGGTACTGGCCGTTCGTTTCTGGTTCATGGGTCTGTCAGTGACAACGCTATTGTTATGCAAGTTCGCCGGTAATGACGTAGTGCAATATATTAACCACCTGCTCCGGCGTTTGGGCCGTGGCCAGGGCCGCGCCATTGACCTCTTTCAGGGCGTGAGTCAACTCGGGGTCATGCAGCGTGATGATGGATTTTCCTTTTGCCGCGGCGTAACCGGCGTCAAACGCGGCATTCCACTGCCGATATTTGTCGCCAAAGCGCACTACCACGATGTCGGATTTTTCGATCGCGGTACGCGTGCGGATCGCGTTGATCCTGGCGCCCTTATGGTCGCGCCAGAACGGATCAGTTTCTTCCCCCAGGATGTGAGCGCCACAATCGTCACTGCTGGCGTGATCCGTCACAGGCGTAAAAAACTGCACCGGTAAGTCCTTTTGCCGGGTACCTTCCATTACGCGCTCGCGCCAGTCGGTATGGATTTCACCGGATAAATAGACTGTCCATTTGTTACTCATAGGATATTCCCTCCTGGTCAATGGTTTTTGAGCATGCTCTTTGCATCATGACAGGTTACCCGCATGACGGGCGATCAGGGGACACACCGCAATATCTGCGTCATGTTTGCCTGTCGGTATCAACCTTGAAATGGCGCAACAGAAAAGCCTCCTCCAGCGGTGTCAGATCGAATTTCACGCTGGCGGTTTCGACGGTTTTACTATCATGGCAAGGCTGGTCGGCAATCCAGTGGATGGCCCGCCGTAAATTTTCACCTTCGGGTATCAGGGATGAATTAGACATTGATTAAACGCTATAATAACACCGCCGTTTCGCCGTTGGCAGCTGGGAATTGATCTTGTTCCCTGGCCGCCCCCTGACAGGCTTCGTGACGTGAATCCTGAACTCAAAACTCGATATAGACAAACGTAATTATAACAGTTTCATGTCCATTGCTATTTATGCCGGCCTGTGTGCATTTATCACCGCGGCTACCCTTCTTTTAATTTACGGAATTTTCGCCATCTGGCGCAAAAATGGCAAAAGCGATACCCGGCACTCGCGCATTGCACTGGTTATCGCCAGCTTTCTCCTGCCCATTGTGGTCACCACGTTTTTCGTGCTGGCCGCCGTTACTGCCCAGGCGTTGTATCAATTCCAGGTGCCCGTCGGCCAACGGGGTGGTGGCGTATTCGTGGTATTGATAGCATCCGTTGCGGCTGCAATATTAACCCTGGTTATCCTGCTTCCCCGAATCCGGCGGCCCTAGTGCCTGCCGCGCTCATATTACCTGGGCAATGTATCCGCCGGCGATTTCACATTCACCAATGCCATGGTAATCACTTCGCAGTTTGGCGGGGACTATTGGTTTGACCTGGAGAAATAGAAAAGACACCCGTCGACAAACGAGCGGGCGACGTGGCGTTGCATTTGCGTGAGGTCGTCGCCTAAACCTCTACGTAATGAACCCTGGTTTCGACACTACCGTCGTCGTGCAACATGATCTGTCGATACCCTGGGGGTAGTGAATCAATACCGGCATTGGTGCGCCTGGCTGCAAACTGAAAGCAGGTTGCAGGCGTACCTAAAAACCTTACCCCGTCCCGCTGCTCATCCAGTTCCTGATGGATATGGCCATTCACCACCAGTCTTACGTTGGGAAAATCCTTTAATACAGAAAGAAAATCGATATTGTTCCTCAGGTTTAAAGCATCCAGCCACCGGGATTTCACATCAATCACATGATGATGCAGGGCGATAAGCACGTGTTTCTGTGCATTTGACGCTAACAATGCCATCAGTTTTTTCATCGTAGGTTGCGACAGGTTACCCTCCACTCGTCCCCGGACCGATGAATCCAGCAAGATAATGAGCCAGGGACCGCGTTCGACATAAACCAGACCATCCTGCGTCGCATTGGGCAGTACCCGCTGCATGATATCGGGGTCGTCGTGATTACCGGGCAAATAGAAATCCTGTGCATTGAGTGGTTGCACTAAATCCCGCAACGCCTGATAACCTGCTTCGGATTCATCATGCACCAGGTCACCGGTGACAAGAAGTGTGTCGATGGGGGGTAACCCGACCTTCGCATGCTGCACGACAGCTCGCAGGGTATCGCGGGTATTGATGTCATATAGCCTGCCACCGGGATCCGCGAACAAATGGATATCGGTCATTTGTACAACGTGAATCATAACTGCAACACTTACTCCAGCATTGTTTTTTGTTATATTTTATAAGGTTACCTACCTTGTATATATTTTAGTGGATATTCCACATTTCGACAAAATTCGTGTGATTCTTTTATTTACTTTATTAAATAGATCACAGAAAAACGATTAGACTTCGAATACCTTCCCGCGCGCCACTGTTACGTCACTTCGTTATCAAAGCGGGCTAACAATTTGTTTTTCATATTGTATTTCAACTGTCATTCGACGCTCATTTATGTTAAAAAAGTGCTTCGAGAGTCAAGGAGATTATAAATGTTACGTAGCAAAGCAGGTATTTTTCTGGGTTTACTAATTTTGGTGTTTGCCAGCGCCGCATGGGCCGGTTCAGCCAAAAAATCCGTTGAAGACGTATATAAGGAGAAAACCCAGTTAAAAGGCAAACAGGTAACTGTTCGCGGCAAAGTTGTTAAGGTTAACAACGGCATCATGAAGCGCAACTTCCTGCATATTCAGGACGGTTCAGGCGGCAAAGGCACTAATGACCTCACCGTCACCAGCAAGCAGACCGCAGAAGTGGGAGATGATATAACTATCACCGGTACTGTAGTACTGGATACCGATTTTGGTTTCGGATACAAATATCCCCTGCTGGTAGAAAACTCCAAGATCGAAAAACATTAAACGATATTTCCGCACTGAACAGCGGAGATGGTAGATACATCCGATCCCCTGAATCCCGTGTCATATCCAACCTCGCAAATTGCAATGAAATGTTATCATTGCAACTTACGATATGGGGAGCATTCAGGGGATCGGATGATCGTTTAGAGTACTAGTGTTAAGGTACTAGCGAATATTTACTTAATATCGCGTTATATCGCATCTGCTGCGGCAATATAAATTTCACCCTTCCCTTTGTTATATTCGACATTAGTTATATTCGACTTTTGTTATTTTCGATAAATATTGTCTTCAACAATCAACGGCATTCATTCGGATCCGCTCGATGACAACATGCTGACGGGGCAAGGTTTCACTCGTCGCATACCTTTGTAGCAACTTTTTAAATCGGTTCAACGCAGGTACTTTTTCAAAATACACCAGATGTGACTCGCAACGGCAGTCGGATGCCCCGAATCCCGGCATGGGTAATGGCTTACCTGACAAATGCATCAGCGTTTGCGCCCACTGATGCTCCAGGGTGAGCGCCGAGTAATTACACCATAGTTCCAACGGTCGCAAATAGGGTCGCGCATAATCCAGATGCCAATGCGGTTTATCCGTGATTTTCAAATGATGATTAACCCGCGCGGCAACACCCCCAGGGCCCCTGGCGCTACCTACGTAACCGTAAAAGCCGGCCGGGCCGTGGATCCTCCCCAGTTTCCCGACGTGACACTGAAAGTCCTGAATTGCATTAAAAATCAACAGGTAAGTTCCCCTGTCCCGCCTGAGTTCCGACATGATTGATAACCCCTCGCTGACACTGCTGCAATGCAATCACGTATATACTTGTTATCGTGGTTTTTATATAGTACGTAACAAATGGATTGACGGAAAACCACGGTTGGTAACCACTCATGACTTTACAACACACTGCCCTGATCATCCTGGCCGTTTTGATGCCGCAGCTGGCGCTGGCGCAACAAAACAAGACGCATACCAGTGAAGAACAACAATGGGAAAAATGGTTCGAAGGCGACTTTGAGGAACAGGCATTACAGGTTAACGAAGGCAAACTGGAGTTTCTGCATCAACCGCCCGCCCACAAGGCCGTACACACCGTTACCAATACCATCACCATTTCGGACAGTAGCCTGAAAACCCAGTGGGTTACGCTGCACCAATGCCATAAAAACCTGGACCCCGTCGCTCAATCGGAAATTGTTTATCGCTATAAGGATATGCGCAATCTCCGCCTCGAGCACTATTTCGGTATGGACAAGGCATGGATAGAAAACCAGTCCGTGCAAATGAAAGACATCGACCGTGGCGCATCATTGTGTATCCTGGCTGATGTCAAGATCTTCAGACCTGTTGAAAATGGCCACTATACCTTGCGCAATGGTCCCTACTTCCGTAAATTTCTCGACGGCTATTATCCCTTCCACGTTAAACTCAACATCCACTACCCCAAATCCGCGTTACGGCTGGAAACCACGTCGCCCGAGGCCCAATCAGGTTTTGATGTCCGCGAAGATAATGGGACGTTGAAGATGGATGCCTGGTTCGAAGGTGAACTGATGGTAGAAGCCCGGTTCAGCCCGGCGTTGGTTGACTAAAGAATCTTACGCTAACGGCGCTTGCACTCAGCCCTGGCCGTCGGCATCCAGGTTGTCCACGTGACCAGTATCAACAGTCGCTTTGTTCTTGTTGTTGATATCATCCCGGCGGGTATATTCCTGGGTTTTTGTTTTCAAATATTTATCATCCCGCACTTCAACCAGTTGTCTTTCAAAGCGTTTCGCCAGACCGTACCAATGATCAATACGTTGATCCCACTGCCGGGAATTTAAAGCG
>JASFMT010000126.1:0-8678 GCA_050117455.1 Gammaproteobacteria bacterium
GACCAACATTAACACGGCCGCCTGGTTGTCCTACTGGATTAGCCTGATCCTTGGTGCCGGCACTTATATCTGGTTGCAAATGACGCAACGCCGCTCAGTGTTAATGTATGTGTTGGCGGGCGCTGTCATTGGATTCGTCAGTTGGTTGTTGTTCAGTTTAATCAGCTGGTCCAGGGTCAGCCTGTTATTTTACATTTTTATGGCGGCCGGATTGCTGCTGGGTATCATTTTCTGGCTGATCGTGTTTTTTCAACCCGATGGTAACTATTCAACAACATCGCGGCGGCGACGGCGCCGAATCACGTAACAGAATTTCTACTTTCCGTTAACAGGCGACGGGATGGATACCGTTATGAGCCCGTACTGCCTTTATCTCCGGATAAACAATGTAATCCCAACATTCGGGATCCGTGGCGCGTGGTTTGTGCCCTGCGTCAAAGATGAATGCCGTGTTTCCATCGATGCCGAATTGGTGGTGATGCGCACATACAATAGCGGTAATGACTTTGAAATCCTGTGCCATGCCTTTCCTTGACCTGCCGCCTGTATATTGTGTCCGCTTCGCAAAAGAATAAACGACGTGCCCCATGATGGCGCGCCCCGGCACATTGACCATTGTGTCGCAAATGCGAGCAAGTATTTTGCCGGGAAATTAGTTGACTTAGGTGTACACGCCGGGGAATTATGTCCTACACTATCAAGATGTTATGCTCGATTATGGTTTGAGGATTGTCAGTCAATAACAATAAATACCCAATGCCACTATGTCCAAGAAAAGCCTGTCACACCTTGATATAGCCAAAAGCTGGTTACCCCGTTATACGGGGATGTCACTGGACCAGTTTGGTGATTACATACTGGTGACTAACTTCAAGTATTATGTCAATTCCTTTGCAGATCGTTTCAATTGCAAAATTCATGGTGAAGACCGACCCATGCAGGCGGCCACCAACGATAATGGTGTCACCATTATCAACTTCGGTATCGGCTCCCCCAATGCTGCTACATTGATGGATTTATTGCGGGCGTGCCATCCTAAAGGCGTATTGTTCCTGGGCAAATGTGGTGGTTTAAAAAAATCATCAGAGATTGGCCACTTTATTTTGCCCATTGCGGCGATCCGCGGTGAGGGTACCAGTAATGACTATTTTCCGCCCGAGGTCCCCGCATTACCCTCGTTTAAATTACACAAGTTCGTATCGGAAAAAATCCTCCAGCATGGTTATGAATACCGTACCGGGGTGGTGTACACCACCAACCGGCGGGTGTGGGAGCACGACAAGGCATTTGTGGACAGACTGGAGTATCTGCGTTGCATTGCCATTGATATGGAAACGGCGACATTGTTTATCGTCGGGCACCACAACCAGATTGCGCGGGGTGCCTTGTTGTTGGTGTCCGATGTACCGGTGACGCCGGAAGGCATTAAAACCGAGGAGTCGGACAAAAATGTCACTCAGCAATGGGCCGAAGTGCATCTGAAGTTGGGTATAGAAGCAATGACGGAAATCGACAGCAAAGGTGAAACCATTAAGCATTTTCAATATTGAGGTGTAATAAAACATAAAAGCACTGGGGGATAACACGTTTAACTATAGCTAAAGCGTCAGAGGATATTCATGGTGGAAACAATATTTGCGGGAGTGAAGTGGCTAAACGGCATGGTATGGGGTCCTCCCATGTTGATTGCCATTTTGGGTACGGGTTTGTATTTGACCATTGGCCTGCGCTTTATGCCGGTGGCCAGGATTGGTACCGGTTTCAAACGTTTGTGGCAGGGACGCAAGTCGGAAGAAGAGGGTGATATCACCCCGTTTAATGCGCTGATGACGTCGCTGTCGGCAACCATTGGTACCGGAAACATAGCGGGTGTTGCCGTCGCCATTTCCACGGGCGGGCCAGGCGCGTTGTTCTGGATGTGGTGCACGGCGTTGGTGGGCATGGCCACTAAATATGCCGAAGCGGTTTGTGCCGTTCAATACCGCGAAGTGGATGATCTTGGTAATCATGTGGGTGGTCCCATGTATTACATTCGCAATGGGCTGGGCAAAAACTGGCTCTGGCTTGCTGTTGCATTTGCCATATTTGGAGGCATTGCGGGATTTGGCATTGGAAACGCCTTTCAGGCCAATCAGGTGGCCGAGGCCATGAAAGCGAAGTTTGACATTGCGCCCCTCTGGACCGGCATTGTACTGGCGGTGCTTGTAGGTATGGTGTTGATCGGTGGTATCCAGAGGCTGGCAAAAGTCGCCGGTAAGTTGGTCCCCATTATGGCCGTGGCTTATGTGGCGGGCGGATTGCTAATCTTGATAATCAATATCGCCGATGTACCGGCGGCGCTGACGTTAATTATAAAGCATGCCTTTACTCCGGCGGCAGCAACCGGCGGCTTTGCCGGTGCCGGTGTCATGCTTGCGATACAAATGGGCGTAGCACGCGGTATTTTTTCCAATGAAGCCGGGCTGGGTAGCGCGCCGATTGCTCACGCTGCCGCAAAAACCAAAAACCCCGTACAGCAGGGTACTATTGCCATGCTGGGCACGTTTATCGATACCATTATCGTTTGCACCATCACCGGATTGGTGATTGTTACCATGGGCACCTGGACCGGCGGACAGGACGGATCATCATTATCCACCGAAGCATTTGCTGCGGGCATTCCCGGTGGTGGTTATATTGTCACATTCGGTATTGCAATTTTTGCCTTTACCACATTGTTGGCATGGAGTTACTACGGTGAACGTTGCGTGGAATACTTGTTTGGCACCAGGTCCATTATGCCGTTTCGTTTGCTGTGGGTGGTGGCGATACCGTTCGGTGCGCAATATGAACTCGGTAACGTGGTGTTGGTTGCCGATACATTGAATGCCTTGATGGCGCTACCTAATCTCATTGCGCTGTTACTGTTGAGCCCGATCGTGTTTAAACTGACCCAGGAGTATTTTGCCAACAACCCCTGATGCAGTGGGCTAACGGGACTTGCCGGTTTGGTGTTGACTGGATTTGTAAAGGTTGCTGGGTTTGATGACGCCTGTCTGTAACTGGAACGCTTCCTGTTGACGGTCTTTATAGTAACGAATGAGTGTTTCATGCATGACCGGAAACGCCAGTTCATCCCAGGGAATTTCCTGTTCCCGGAATAACCGCACTTCCAGGCTTTCCGTGCCGGGTTTGAATTGCAGGTCGGTCAATCGGGCGCGGAACAGCATATATACCTGGCTGATGTGGGGTATGTTAAACAATGCATAGAGATCGATTATCTCCACGTCGGCATTGGCTTCTTCCAGCGTTTCCCGCAGCGCGGCCTGTTGCGTGGTTTCATTGTTTTCCATAAACCCGGCCGGCAAGGTCCAGTAGCCGTAACGGGGTTCAATGGCACGCCGGCACAACAATATCTGATCTTCCCATTCCGGAATACTACCAGCGACAATTTTGGGGTTTTGATAGTGAATCGTGCCGCAGTTGTCGCACACGTAGCGTCGCAGGTTGTCACCTTCAGGTATTTTTAAGTTAACGGTGGATCCGCACTGGCTGCAGTAGTTCATGAGTGAAAGTTGTATGATTCCGTTTACAGTGCGCCCGAGGCACCGGCCTTCATAATCCCATTGAGGTCTTTCCAGACCTTTTCCGCTTCGGCTTTCAGTTGCTTGTTCAGTTTCGGGTTGTTCAGTAACATTTCCATGTTCATCATAATCAGCCAGCCTTTGCCTTGCGGGTCTTCCACCACGGCAATACGGCAGGGCAGGTAAGCGGCGAAATTCATATCATATTCCACCATTTTCTTAGCGGTAAGCGCGTCACAAAACTGATAAATCCCGATGCGCCGGGATTCCTTGCCCATGGCCTTGATTTGCTTGGACAAGGGTAATTCGGCCACCAGTTTAATATTCAGGATGTTGGCCCGCAGTTTCATGGATTCCACTGCGTCATCGATGGAAATACCTTCATCGATTGGCATTTTTATAACAGTTTTCTCCAGGTCCACCACAAAGGGTTTGTCGGCTGCCAGGATACTGTTGCTGCTAAAAATCAAAATAACGGTAATGAAGAACTGTTTAATGAAAATTTGGGTTGTTTGCATGGTCGTAAGTCCTTTTTAGATTGATAATTGATTCAGAATCAAGTTCCGCTAACGGTGAGCGTGGCTGAGTCGATAGCGGATACTAACTCGCCTGGCTGGATCACCGGTTCTTATTGATGGTGGAGTGGATGACGTATTCGCGCTCAAAGTGTACGGTCATTTTATCGTAGATCCAACGGGTTATAGGAGGGTCACCTACTGGCCCGAGAATTTTCAAGGGTTCGCCGAATTCCGCTCTAACCTGTTCCATCGTCATTGCGCGTGCCGGTCGGGCAACGTTGTTTCGCGACGGTGTGGGTTGTTCGGCAATGTCGGGGATTACTAACGTATCTGTATAACCCACTACCGGTATCCCGGTTGCCACAACCACTACACATGCTAACAACAGCCACCGGTTTTGCATTGCGATTTTTCTCCGTATTAATTCGATACGCATCAATTTCGTTAAATATATACTTTGATATAGTTTAGAAGATCTGATGTGTTGTTGCATTTCCAGGGATGTCCCGGTAGTACTTTTGCAATTCCTTTCGCAAAATGCCTTCAATTAACGGGTCCCGCCCGTAAAGTATAATGACAATAACGATATATTCAATGCCATTGTGAGGCTGGTCACGCTGATGACCGTCTAGCTGACAGGCATGTTGTCGACAGGGTCGAGGTTAGATGTCTTCCGCCAGCTCGTGAAGATTGTTGCGTAATCGTTTAATTTCATCCAGTACATGTTGTTTTTGTTGTTCTGTTAGCTGTTTTGTTACTTTTGTCATCATCTGCAAAGTTAAGTGAATATTATGATAGTAGGCATCGTGATACCAGGTGGGCCAGTATTTGCGGCTATTGTAAAACAGGTCATGAATCAGTTTGTCGAATGCCGGTTTGTCGCGATGGTTTCGCAGTATTTGACCAAGATTGGCCTGCCAGGTACGGCGGATGGCGATCCATTGATGCGAAAGGGGTTTAACTTTTCGGCTCCATCGTTGCACCAGTTCGACTTGCTGGTC
Source organism: Gammaproteobacteria bacterium (assembly GCA_050117455.1). Taxonomy (GTDB): domain Bacteria; phylum Pseudomonadota; class Gammaproteobacteria; order SZUA-152; family SZUA-152; genus JAKEGK01. Next base: position 5,083 of record JASFMT010000126.1, read on the forward strand.
ATTTAGCGATCCTGTCCAGCTTTCAATGCGGTCTGTCATACGTTCGAATCGCTGTTGGACCCGCTCATTTTTGGGTTTGTCCACAAACTCTTCTTCCAGTTGCTGGTTCTTTTCTTCAAGGTTGCTCAGCAATTCTTCCACCTGTGAATCGGTCAGGCTTTTCAGAAGTGCGGTAATCGTCGGAATAGTATGGTGTTTCAGTATCAACCAGTGTTTTTCACCATTGTTGAACATATATCGAAAATCTTCGGTGGCCATACCCTCCTGGACATTTGCGTGTAACTGATCGAGGAGGTCAACATAATGTGGAAGTTGAGTCTGCCGGTGCCATAGCAGTTCCTGTTCCACCGCATTCGTGAGCATCCATTCCTGATCACCGTTTAGCGTTACCAGATCATCCACGTACCATTCAACGGCCCAGTCCAGGTAGTTGTAGGCGATTTTGGTGGTGCATGCAGAGAGTAGCAGGCACAATATTAATCCTGCTAACAGTGCAATGTATTTTGCCGGTTTCTTTGTCAGGGCCATGATTTTAAATTTTTTGGTCTGTCAGGTATTGGATAGCGTATAACAGCGAAAGTTTGCATTTTATCGACTGGTTTGGCTGATCGGTAGCTGCTGGCCGGTCGCCGTGCTAGCGAATGCCTCCTGTTACAGACAAATATATAAGAGCGTAGATCGATATGTGATTTTGTGAAGCCGCAATGGGTTGGCTACATTACATCGATTGAAAGCCGGTAGTGAGGTCGTTGCTGTAGTTGGCAAGCAGTTCGGCGAATTTATCGGGTGGCAGGGGAACACTGAATAAATGGCCCTGGAATAAATCACATTCAAGTTTATCCAGGTAGCGGTATTGTTCCTGGGTTTCGATACCTTCAGCAACGACTCGTAGCCGTAAGCTGTGGGCGAGGGCGATTATCGCCGCCACGATAGATGCCATGTTGGGGTCGCGAGTTACGTCGCGAATGAAACTGCGATCAATCTTGAGATACTGAATAGGAAACTTCGCCAGGTAATTCAATGACGAATAACCGGTACCAAAATCATCCACCGCCAACTGTATGCCCATTTCATTCAGGGTGCGTAAGGTGACAGTGGTAGTATCAATATCGCTCATGATGGTGTCTTCGGTGATTTCCAGCTCCAGGTAACTGACATCCAGGTCAAACTCTTTGAGGATCTGTCTTACCCGCTTAATCAGGTTTTGCTCCCGGAACTGGTGAGCGGACAGGTTGATTGCCACCCGGGGGCAGGGCAGGCCGTCATCAAGCCAGGCACGGATTTGAGTACACGCTTTTCGTAGTACCCAATCGCCGATTGGAACAATCAGTCCCGATGTGTCCGCGATGGGCAACATATCGGCGGGTGCCAGATCACCCAGTTCCGGATGGCGCCAACGCAGCAGGGCTTCTGCGCCGGTGATTTTACCGGTCAGACGGTCAACCTGTGGCTGGTAATGCAGTTCCAGCTCGTCATCGCGTATTGCCTGACGCAGGTTATTTTCCAGTACCAATTGCGCAATGGAACTGGCATTAATGTCCTTGGAGTAAAACTGGTAAGCGCCTTTACCCTGGGACTTGGCGTGATACATGGCGATTTCCGCGTAACGTAATAAGTCTTCGGTATGCCGGGTATCGGCGGGAAACATTGAAATGCCGATACTGGCGGAGACGCCTACTTCATGGTTGTGTATTACAAATGGATACTTGATGGCATTGAGAATGCTCTCCGCTGTTGACGTAATCATTGACGTGGAATTATTGCTGTAGCCAATATCCGACAGTATAACGACAAACTCATCGCCACTTAGCCGGCCCAGGGTATCCGTTTCACTAATAACACTGCTTAAACGGGTCGCGACTTCGATGAGCAGCTGATCGCCGGCGGTATGACCCAGGGAATCGTTAATCGCCTTAAAGCGGTCAATGTCCACCAGTAGAGTGGCGATTTGATTGCCGTCGCGCCGTGCCCGTTGGACCGCCTGTTCCAGACGGTCATTTATCAGTGTCCGGTTGGGTAGTTTGGTGAGTGAATCAAAGTTTGCCTGTTCATAGATCTTCTCTTCCTTGCTGGCGTTGGACAGCGCAACGGCGATGCGGTCCGCCATTTCCCGGCCGTGATCCAGGTCGTCGGTATGGGGCGTGTGGGTATCGCGAAATCCCAGTGTAATGATGGAGTGGAGCTGATCATTGATGATAATGGGATATACCACCAGTGAGCGTACGCCTTTGTTAACGATATCCCGGGCATATTTCGGTGCGTGTTGGGTCGCTTTGATCGTCATATATTTAGGATGCGTAATCAGTAATCGGGCGTCGCCATCATCCAGTTGTATGATATTTTTAAAAATGGTTTCACTGAGTTTATTGTTGGTATTGCTTTCGCTGATGATACTTTCTTTTTCCAGTATCGACAGTTGTACGTAGTTGCACGGCACCACGTCCTTGATCCGGCGCAATACGGTATCTACCACGAAATCCTTGTTGGATGCTGAAAGGATAACCCGGTCGATTTCCGCCATGGTTGACAGGCTTTTGAATTGCTTGTCCAGGCGTTCCGCCATGTTATTGAATGATTCGGCCAGTTCCTCGAATTCGTCATCGCTGTTGATGGCAACCTGCGTTTTAAAATCACCATTTGCAACCTGCTTGGTGGCCTTCTGCAGTAATGCCAATGGCGTCAGGTAGCGCCGCAGCAGGCTGGTGGTCAACAGGATAACCAACAGGAACGCGAGCGTGACAACAATGGGATAAGTTGTCTTGATGCTTTCAATGGATGCCTGGGTTTCGTTTTTTGGGCGGCTCAGCACCACCAGCCAGGGTTTGGTGGCGAAGTTGCCCTCCAGGAATATGGTCCAGTAGTACCCGACGAATTCCGTGTTTTCGACGTTCCAGCTGAAAATTGCCGATGATTCGTTGTTTTCCCGCAACGCGCGCTTCATGGAATCCAGTTTTATGTCGGTCGCGGAACAATGCAGTGTTTCATAAAGTTCGGTCGTGATGCAGGCGAATGATGGGATGTGAATGATCGCTTCGATGTTCCACAGCTTGTTTTGATTGATCTCGGCGATGATCAGGTCGGGATTTTCAGCGCTTGGGTCCAGGGATAAAACCAGCAATAGTTTTCTTTGAAAGGTTGAGTAGTCGCTGAATGTCAGGACCGGATTGCCGTTTTCAAGGTGGGCTTTCTGTTGCGCGCTTAGCTGGGGGAACTCGTCAATACCGTTGTAAAGGGGTATGTATTTCCGGCGTTCGGAGTTAACGACGATTGCGGAAAAGTTTTCACGGAAATGTGCATTGATTTTTAATTTATCGCCGGGGTTGGCACTTTTTAGGTGTTCTTTGTATTGCGAGGCAACTTCCGATAGATCCCGATGCAGGCTACCCAGTCGCTCGATGAGCGTATAGCCAACAGATTTGGCAACCTGATGCATATGCTGCCGGCTTTGTTCCAGAAACTTTTTGGACATGTTGGTATAGCTGAGATAACCCAGGGTTGCGATGGGAATCAACGACGATACCAGAAACAATACGAACAGCCGCCGCGCCACTCGGCTTTGAAACAACGAATTATTGATTTTCAACGGCATCGTGCGA
>JASFMT010000127.1:0-8645 GCA_050117455.1 Gammaproteobacteria bacterium
TGATCTTTACGTCTTGCACGGTAACCGGGATTTCTTACTGGGTGAACAGTTTGAGGTGATGACCGGCTGTCAGCTGCTACCGGACCCGACCATCATTGACCTCAATGGCACCAGAACCCTGCTAACCCATGGCGATGAATTATGCACTGACGATGTGGACTACATGGAATTTCGCTCGCAGGTGAGACAACCGGAGTGGCAAAAATCGTTTCTGAATAAACCCGTTGAACAGCGGTTGGCTTTTGCCGAAAAGGCCCGGCTGGAAAGTCAATCCCATACCAGCCACAAACCCATGGACATTATGGATGTTAACCAGCGTGCGGTTGAACAATGGCTGCTAAAACACGATGTCACTCAAATGATTCATGGCCACACTCACCGACCGCAAACACACACCTTTAGTTTAGAAGGTAAAACCATGACACGGATCGTGCTGGGGGACTGGTACGAACAAGGGAGTTTGCTGGAATGCACGGCGCAAGGCTGCCAGCTTGAAACGCTACCGGTTCAACAGACACCTGCGGCGGCGAACGATACTGTCAACAAACCTGGTGGCTAATCCGTGGTTATTATCGCTCAATGTCCACGACAGGTTTAGTACAATCCCGCAACCGTCACTTTTTCATTTCAACGGAAAATTCGCGGTAGTCTTCAGGTACAGTGAGTTTTGATTCGTCAAAGTCGTACCCGACCCGGTAGTCCACCATGAATTTCAATTTGCCGTTCTGATCCCATTCCCGCAAGGGTAATCCGGTATCCAGGTGCTGTGTTGCATGAAAGACGTTAACGGCCAGATCGCAGGCTTCGTGAGTGTCCATAGGCATGCTCAATAATGTTGAGGCGTGCTCGCCCGCCAAAACGGTACGGTATTCTTTCAATGCTTTGACCACGCCCGGCAAAAACGACTTTTCCAGCGTTACCGCGTCATAACAATGGGCGCCATTTACGTCATAACGGTAATGGGTTGCAGTGCGGCCGCTGACCTTGGGAATGGCGGAACTGGGTTGTGCCTCGACCTGATAATCAATGGCAATGGGCGGATCGATGGTTACCGGTTTGGGTTTGATAACGAAAACAGTTTTGTTGGTGGGCGCCACGCTGTAGATGGTTTGCTTTTTTCGGTCAAACAGGATGTAACCTTCATCAGGACTGTCATCATCAATGTATAAATAGTCATCGTTGACGTACATGGTGCTTCGAAACAGCGGCGTACCCGCCTGTTCACGCTCGGAAAACACCATCAGCACCGATAACTTGTCTTCCTGCGCTTTCTGCGTTGCGTCGCTGGACGCACCACCCATGGTGCCGCAAGCAGATAATATAGTGGTTAATAACAGGGTGATGGTCAACTTCCATCGTGTGTTTGGAATCGCATTATTTTTCGTTATACGTAGATACCAGTGTTGCTTCATATTAACCCCTCAATATACTTTAATTCCTGTTCAGTGAATCCGGCTGCAATACGGGCTTCGCGATGTATGGGTGGTTTGACCTTGCCCTGTGCATATTGGTTCATCAATTCAATGTAGGTCTGATCCCGCGGCAAGCCCCGCTGATCGCAAAAATAGTGGAACCAACGGCTGCCAATTTCAACGTGCCCCACTTCTTCCTCCATGATAACGTTCAGCACTTCAACACTTTGCCGATCCCCGATGGCTTCAAAGCGTTCGATCATCCCCGGCGTCACATCCAGGCCTCGCGCTTCCATTACCCGCGGCACCAGCGCCATGCGAACCAATACGTCATGGGCGGTGCGCAGCGCCATGTCCCACAAACCGTTATGGGCATCAAAATCACCGTATTGATAGCCAAGTAATTGTAACCGGTCCCGCAACAACACAAAATGCCGGGCTTCATCGTCGGCAACGCTGAGCCAGTCATTATAATAATCCCGGGGTAACCCCCGAAACCGGTATACCGCATCCAGCGCGAGATTAATAGCATTAAATTCGATGTGGGTGATCGCGTGTAGCAAGGCTGCGCGGCCCTGTTCCGTGTGAAAACCCCGGCGTGGAAGTTGTCGTGGATCGATAAGGCGCGGTGTTAGCGGTCTTCCGGGTATCGCTATGGACTCGGGTTCGTCATCGGAACCAGCAGCCTGATTGTCATTGATTAACCCGTTGTTCCAGCATTTTACCAGTTCACGGGTTCGACGGGCCTTTTCCCCGGGATCGCTTAGCATGATGCAATGTTTCGTGCTACGAAAAAGATTTTCCATTGAATCCAGACACCGGGAAAATTTAGGAAGCTTATTATCCAGACTGGCCACTCCCTTCGTCAAGGCGCGGATGGTCACTCAATAGCGTTGCTTTCCAGTCATCAACGAAAGGAGCCTAATAATCTAAGCATAGTGCGCCATACGTACAGGCACTCGTTTTGCGCCCCAGTGGCCCGGTTCCGCTTCAAAAACACCGGCGCAGGGCGTACCGCAAAATCGGCATTTGCCGTCTTCGGTGAGATTCCAGTCGGATAACACATACCAGTCGCGGCCAATGAGTTTTTTGTGGCAGTGATGGCAATAGGTGCTGTCCGCTGCTTCGTTGTGAACATTACCCACGTAAACGTAATGCAAACCTTCCCCGAGGGCTATCTCACGCGCCCTCACCAGCGTACTCGGAGGTGTCGGTGGCGTATCCATCATTTTCCAGTCAGGGTGAAACGCGGAAAAATGCAGCGGCACATCGACCCCCAGATGCTCCCTCACCCACACTGCCATGTTCCTGATTTCATCATCCGAGTCATTTTGCCCCGGTATGATCAAAGTGGTGATCTCCAGCCAGGTATCGGTGTGATGTTTAATATACTCCAGCGTATCCAGTACCGGTTGTAAATGACCACCGGTGAGCTTGAAATAAAATTTTTCGGTAAAGGCTTTGAGATCCACGTTGGCGGCATCGATGTATTGAAAAAATTCCTTACGCGGTTCTTCGTTGATGTAACCGGCGGTAACCGCCACGGTCTTAATATTATTGTCGTGGCAGGCCCTGGCCACGTCTATGGCGTATTCCATGAATATCACCGGATCGTTATAAGTAAATGCTACGCTGCGGCAACCCAGTTCCGTGGCCGCTTGTGCAATATGCTCGGGTGATGCCTGGTCGGCCAGGGTATCCATTTCGCGGGATTTACTCATATCCCAGTTCTGGCAGAATTTACAGGCAAGATTACATCCCGCCGTCCCAAAGGACAGCACCGGCGTACCCGGCAGGAAATGATTAAGGGGTTTTTTCTCGATGGGGTCGACACAGAACCCGCTGGATCGCCCGTAGGTTGTTAACACGATCGCATCGTTATGGCGGGCGCGCACGAAACACAATCCCAGCTGTCCTTCCTTGAGATGGCATTCACGCGGACATAAATCACATTGAATACGCCCATCATCCATTTTATGCCAGTATTTGGTGGGAAAATATTGCTGATTTTTTGCGGTATCCATTGTCATATCAATCCAGGGTTTGTGTCATATCATTCTAAAATTTGGCATCGATCAATAACTGGTATCAAAATTTCTGCTATTCACACTACAATTAAAGTATATGACAACATTCATTTTGATTGTTTGATCTGTGAGGTGAAAACAGCCTATGTCTGAGAGCAAAATTCGACCAACCGCCGTTGCCGACATGTTCTATCCCGGCGATCCGGACAGCCTGCGCGACGCCGTGTCCCAGTTTCTGGCCGATGCCCGCGAGTCCGTATCCCGTCAACCGCTCACACCCCGGGCCATTATCGCGCCCCACGCGGGATACATATACTCCGGTCCGGTGGCGGCGCATGCGTATGGTTACCTGGAAAACATCAAGGACCAAATCACCACGGTGGTGCTGATCGGCCCGTCTCACCGGGTACCGTTGATCGGTTTTGCCACCAGTGGCGCCGATTACTTTACAACGCCGTTGGGTAATATTCCGATCAACCGGGAACAGGTGGACCGCATCAACGCCTTGCCCTATGTTCACGAGCTGGAACAGGCCCACGCCATGGAACACAGCCTGGAGGTCCATTTACCGTTTCTGCAAATGACATTGAATGATTTTGATTTGGTACCTGTTGTCGCCGGCGATGCATCACCGGAACAAACCAGCGAACTGATCTCGATCACCTGTAACAGTGACGACACGCTATTGGTAGTCAGCTCCGATCTTAGCCACTACCACGACTACGAAACGGCCAGGCGCATGGATCACGACACGTGCGATGCCATCGAAGCGCTGGATATCAGGCAACTGGATTCACAACATGCCTGTGGCTACATTCCTATTCGCGGTTTACTGGCTTACGCGAAACAACATCATCTACACGCCAAAACCGTTGATTACCGGAATTCGGGAGATACCGCGGGCCCACGCGACCAGGTAGTGGGTTACGGCTCATATGTCTTTGTCTGAACAGGACCGCCGCACACTGCATGGCGTTGCCCGCGCATCCATCCAGTACAGTCTGGAACACGGGCACAATGCCCGTTACGAAACAATATTGTCACTTCGCGATTACCCGCCGACTTTACAGGAGCAACGCGCAACCTTTGTTACATTACATCTCAATGACGCGTTGCGCGGTTGTATCGGTACACTGGAAGCCCGGCAACCGTTGGCCATCGATGTTGCCCATAACGCCCGCGCCGCCGCATTTGAAGACCCCCGCTTTTCGCCATTAACACAAAAAGAATTTGACCGGCTATCGATTCATATTTCGGTACTAAGCGTTCCCGAACCGATGTCTTTCGATTCGGAAAATGATTTATTGGACAAAATCCGGCCCGGCGTTGATGGCCTTATCCTCACCGCCAATTATCACAAAGGCACTTTTTTGCCTTCCGTCTGGGAATCACTGCCAACGGCCGAACAGTTCTGGTCACATTTGAAATTAAAGGCGGGACTGCCGGCAAGCTACTGGTCGGATGACATCAGGGTTGAGCGTTATACTACTGAGTCTTTTTGAAAAATACAGGTTTCAACGCAAAGGCGCCAGGACGCGGATATTAGAATTTCTAGTAATCCTCAGTTGTATTCCCATTAATGACTCGTGGCTATACTGTATTAATTATTTGCTTTAGCATTGTTTACGTCTTGGCGACATTGCGTTAATTGATGTTATGTTTTCTACTAGCCATACCACCACACGGTCGCAATGATCGCGCTAATAGCCATTAAAATACCGAGCATTCGGGGAATGTAATGTTTTTGTTGTTTCTCGCGCAGGGAGGTTAATAACTGAGTTTTGATTTCGCGATGACGCATGACATCCATGGGTTCGGCTTTACGGCGGTCATTGCCACGTTTCACATACACGCTGTTTTCGGTGTTTGAGGATTCATTTTCAGAACGGCGGTCATCGGTACCGCGCTCGTCTTCCCGCATGCGGGCAATGCGCAATTTTTCCCGGTTTTCCGGGTTAGTGAGATCGAGTTTCAGTTCTTCGGGAATTAATTCAGGCAGGTCACTGACAGGGCGCCATGAGACCTGGTCAGTGCTTAGTTGATCTGTTTCCAGGATGCGGCCCAGCAGAATGTAGCGCGTCACCATACCCGCGGGGAACGGTCCCCTGATTTCCATATCCCTGCGCGTGTACCAGAGCTGCTTTTTCGACATGTTGCAATTGTTGATGTATTTATATTGCAAAAATATAGATGACTAATCCCCAAACCAGAAAGCAGCATTAACAGTAATCGTTAATGCTGCTTTTTAAATATTTACTGTTACCGTGTCTCCAGTCAGGCGACGCGGTTAATACGATTCGCCAGTAAGATTAGCTCGGCTTCTGTTTTTGTAATTTTGCAGTCATTGATGACTTTATCGACGTCATCACCGCGTAGAATTCGGTTTTTTGCCTGCTCATAATTTTTATTTTTCATTTGCTGCACTTCGTAAAGGTATTGACGCCGGGCCAGTTGTTTGACTTTCTTTTCCGTTTTGTCGAGACGGTTACCAACACCGACGGCACCGGCACACAAAGCACCAAAATCATTCTGTAATGTTTCGATGGTTTCATCCTGATGCCGGATAATCTTGTTGAAATGGCGGTACATAACCACCATGGCAATCAGCGACAAAACCACCATCAGTGACATCCCCAGGGTTGCGGCAGTCAGGGTGTTGTTGATTGCTTGCATCACGGCATCATTCATAATGTTCACTTCCCTCGTTCAAATAGCGCAGGTTGCAGGTTATTGTTGCGATGAACCGATAAACTCTTCCCATTCCTCGTCCGAGAGCAATTTATTGAGATCCACAATAATCAGCAATTCATCGTCCTGGTTGGCCACACCCTGGATAAAGCGCGAACTTTCCTCCGTACCGACATTCGGTGCGGACTCAATTTCCGAGACTTTCAAATCAACGACTTCCGCCACGCTGTCGACCAGGATCCCGACCACCTGGTCGTTAGCTTCCACGATCACAATTCGCGATGAATCATCCAGCTCCCGGTAATCCAGTCCAAAGCGCTTGCGGGTATCCACCACGGTCACGACGTTGCCACGCAAGTTGATAATACCCAGCACATAGTCCGGTGCGCCGGGAACAGGAGCGATCTCGCTGACCCGTAGTACTTCCTGTACCTGCATCACGTTTATGCCGTACTTCTCCTTATCCAGGCAAAACGTCACCCAACGCATTACTCTGTTGTCTTCGGCGTGCGCCGCATTGTTCACAGACATAGTGGTCTACCCTTTATGCTAAATAGTCTTTTGTAACAATTAGTTATGCCGCTCCTGGGGGCGTCAAACCATAGTCACGCGATAAGGCACTGGTAGAAATTTTGCACAATCCATACCAAAGCCCGGCAAATCCGGGGGACGAACAGGCAGCACAATTTGCACCGGTCACCGGCTTCCCGCGGAATTCACAAAGCCCTGAAGCTTGGTTTCAATGTTGCGTGGATTCTCACCCTCGGCAATGGAAAGCAGCCCTTCCAGCAACATACTCTGGCCCCGGGCCTGCGCGGCCACCAGGTACTTGAGCTTGGCGGCGAACGGGACAAAGACGAACTGGGTGAATCCAAAACCGTAGATCAACGCCACTAATGCCGTCTCCAGACTGGCGCCCATGATGTGCAGGTCCGATGGATCAGCGCTAATCTGCATTAAGCCTATAGCGGCTGCAATCAGTCCCACAACAAGGCTGTGCCGGCCCAGTGATTCGACGACACAGGCAGCATGATGGTTATATTGTTGGCGACTGTCGATTTCCACCTGCATCACCCGTTTTATGACCGCCGGTTCATTGCCATCGACCAGCAGCTGCAAACCTTTGCGGGCAAAAATATCACTTTCATCTTCAGCGATGTTTTCCAGCCCCAGCAGACCCTCTTTACGGGCGATATTGCTCCATTCGATAATTCGTCGAATATCCTGCTGTCCGGGCAGACGGGGCGGGAAAAAAACCCACGCCATCAAGCGCAGCGAGTAGAGAAACATGGATATTTGCGATTGCACCATCACCGCGCCGAAGGTTCCGCCTAACACGATCAGCAACGCCGCACCATTGAACAGGGATTCAAACGCGCCGCCTTCGATCAGCAAGCCAGCCACGATCGAGGCTACAGCAAACAGCAGACCCAATAACGACAACACGTCCATGTACTAAACCTTTTCCGAAAGGTAGGTGGCAATATCGGTAATCGAATAGACATGATCGGCGGCACCCGCCTCGACAACCGCGGCCGGCATGCCATTAACAACCGAAGTTTCTTCGTCCTGCACCCAGATATTGGCGCCCATCTTTTTTAACATTAAGCAACCTTCGCAACCGTCGGCACCCATCCCCGTCAGAATAATCGCCAGTGTTTTGGTAGAAATATTATTCGCGATGGATTTAAACGTCACATCGATGCAGGGTTTGTAATTTTGACCTTCCGTGGCGGGATAAACATGTACGAAATTTTTTTCGCCTTTGCGCTTGATTTCAATCTGATGACCACCGGGCGCCAGCAATGCCCGCCCCGGCTTCAATTCGTCACCATCCTCTGCTTCCTTTACTTCGATGGCGCTGAGATTATCCAGCCGCTGGGCAAAGGGGCCGGTAAAGCTTTGCGGCATATGCTGTACCAGCAATAGTGGTACATCGAAGCTGCCCGGCAAAGTCGAGAGAATTTTTTGCAGTGCGACCGGTCCGCCGGTGGAGGTACCAATAGCGACCAGTTTAACCTGTCCTTTGCGCAGATCCGGCTCTCCGGCGCGGGGTTTCGGAGCCGCCTTGTTGGCCTGGTGCAACGTTTTTTTATGGTGCTGGAGACGGCTGGCAGAACCCGTTTCACCCCGGGCAGGCTCGCGCCTGGCTTCAGAGGTTTTGGAAAACCGGGGATGACGTCTTACCCTGGAAACCTCAAGGACCTTTTCACAAAGTTTGCGTCCCGCCGCGCGCTTATCATTGGAAAACTCTTCAAAGCGTTTGGGCAAATAATCCACGGCACCGGCATCCAGCGCGTCAAACGTGGCCTGCGCGCCCTCGTTGGTCAACGAAGAGAACATCAAAATGGGGATATAACGGGTTGCCAGTATTTTTCTGGTAGCGCTGATACCGTCCATCACCGGCATTTCAATATCCATGGTAATGACGTCCGGCTTCAGTCTGAGCGCCTGGTCCACCGCCTCCTGCCCGTCTGCCGCCTCGCCGACAACTTCCAGTGTCGGTTCAGTCGCCAGC
>JASFMT010000128.1:0-8640 GCA_050117455.1 Gammaproteobacteria bacterium
TGCAATGCAGGACTGAAACTATCGCCTGCAGAATGACAGGCGCCACACACATCCGTGGAGTTGGCATGTATCGTATCGTTGGGCGCACCTTGCGCACTGCTAGCGCCATCATGGCATCCGGACTGAACACACGACTGTCCCTGCACTAAGTCATGATTTAGATTTACCTCCGTCCATGGGCTCGGTGCCACTGAATGACAACCATTGCATTCCTCTTGCGTAGCAATATGGTCAGCATCCTTACCGACCGCAGTTTGTCCGTCATGGCAGGATGAACAAGCTCCCAACACTTGCCCATGATCAACATAGGGATCCACCGGCCAGTTCGGGCCTGATGTTGCCAGATGGCAGCTATTACAAATATCGGTTGACGCAATATGCGCGACTGATTTGCCTCTGGCATCAATGCCGTTATGACACGACACACAATCGCCGAGGGTGTGTTCATGGTTTACGTTGGCTCCGGGGACCGGGGCCCAGATATTCACACTATGGCAGGCATCACATAAACTAGTCGTCGTGATATGGCTGGGGGGCTGGCCCGTTGCTGACGCGCCATCGTGACAGGAGGCGCAAACACCGCTAATCAGGCTATGATCCATCACCGCCGTCGCGAGAAACCCCTGTGTGGTATGACAGGTATCACACGGTTGCGTGGTCTCTATGTGATTAGCTGGCATGCCCGCGGCAATAACATTGTCGTGGCACACATCACATTCCCTTGGCAAAGCCTCAAATACCCCGCCGATATGACACTCCCCACATTCCAGCAAGCTGTGCTCGCCAGTAAGCGCAAAGCCGGTGGTTAAATGATCAAACTCTTCCCCTAACGCCTTAAATTCATCAAGTGCTGCAACTTCCGCCAAACAGAAAGCCGGCACTAGCGCCCAGGCAAGCAGCACAGACAAACCCGCCGTCAGTAAAAACGGTCTGCGCCCTGGCGTTTGTTGCCTTACTTCCATACTACACCTCCAAAATGCTCCCTCACCTGATTCCTGATCAGGCATTCGGGCCAACTCAGTTGCGGCGACAGACTCCTAACAAACCAGGCCTTGCTCGCTATACCCGGTAATGAATAAACGTTTAGTCAGGTCCGCCTGCAATTGCCGCTTCAATTCCGCCAGGATTATAGTCACTGTGATGATATATACCGCCGTGACAACCTTGGCATCGCCTTGTGGACATAAACCACGGTATCTGCCTTTTGCCGTGCAACGTTATTATTGGTGTCCTGTCTGTGTAACCAATTATCTATATAACTGGTCCCCTAACGCACATTCGGGAATAACCGGAGTGCAATCAACAAGCGCGCTGATGCAATAAAATGTCGACAAAAATCTCAACAACGACTTGCATGTTCTTGAGGCTCTACCTTGCGGCAGAGACTGCGGAGGTCAAAAATCTGGCGGCAACTAACAACTCTAAAATACACTGTTGCCCAGTGGAGCAATTGCCTGTAGGTTTTCCACTGTTTCTACACCGTGTCCCCAAGTTGTTACAAAACGCCTGTTTGTTCCCGTCTATCCAAAGCAGGCTCTACTACTAAATCAAACTCATCAGTTGTCCAGCGTACTCGCTCAACATGACGTAATACTATCTTCTATTCGTCTTCTTTTATTTTAATAGTCTCGAATGACTCGGTAATGTGACACTTTTCACACTGGCGACCCAATTGTCCTCCGTGGTTATCATCCTTTTCATGACAACCAAAACAGTTCATGGGTAACTCAATTTCATCTTTTACCGGCTCTGTATGACAGGCGTGGCAATCCAGCCCCTCATGCTTGCCGTCAAGCGGGTAGTCGGTCTGCGTATTATGATCAAATTGCCATATCAACCAGTCAACCGGGCCATGACACAATTCACAATTTTTTCCGAGTTTAAGTTTGTGCACGTCGTCAGCTTCATGACATGACATACACTTGTGCTCGGCGTCCTTGAATTTTTCGGACGCATGACAATCTTCACAGGTGAGAAACTGGTGCGTTCCGTGCAGCGGAAACTTTGTCAAGCCATGGTCAAAAATAACTTTTTTGACCCAGCTATCCTCATCGTGACATTTTGTGCAGTCTTCACCCTCCTGCCCATCATGTGCGTCGTCAAGACGGTGGCAGCCGGAACAATCGGTGGGCGTTTCGGTTTTGAAAAGATCACCCTTATGGCAGGCTTCGCACTGCAGATCCTTGTGTTCTCCCTTTAACTTGTAATCGGTATCCTTGTCATGATCGAAGCGTATTTTACGCCAGCTTTTCTCGGTATGACAGCTATTACAGCGCTTTCCATAGTTACCATAGTGCGTATCATGCACTTCGTGACAGGCATAGCAAGATGTTTTGGTTTTCTTTTCAAACATATTGCCTTCATGGCAATCTTTGCAGAGCACATTCTGATGAGCGCCTTCTAGTTTGAAATCAGTGTCTTTGTCGTGATCGAATTCGATGCGGGTCCACTTTTCGTCATGGTGGCACTGATGGCACTTGATGCCGCGATCCCCTCCATGCACATCATCGAGATAGTGACAAAAATAACAGTTTTTCGGCGTATTAAAGTAACGTTCATTGACGTGACAATACTGGCAGCCAACCTCCTGATGCATATTGCGCAGTGGAAAATCCGTCTTGTCATGGTTGAAGTTGGCCGGTAACCAGCCAGCTTCAAAGTGACAGTTATTGCACTTGCGTCCCATCCGCCCTTTATGGGAATCGTCCTCTTCGTGACAATCTACGCAGTCGTGCTTGGGAAGGCGGTAATAGCGAGGCTTTTTATGACAAGACTCACAGGGGATGGACCGGTGCTCGCCTTTCAACTTGAAGTCGGTCCGAGCGTGATCGAAAACTTCGTGATCCAGCTGAATAATATCCATGTCGCGACCTTTATGGTCGGTATGGCAGGAATGACATTCCCTGGTGTCTATTTGATGAATGTTGCCGTGGAAACCACTTTCTTTCTTGATGTCATTATCTATTTGCTCATGACAGTCGCGGCACAATTTGCTTTGTTTGGATTTATCAAAAGCCTCGTGGCATTTGTCGCATTTGGTTTCAAACCGGGCATGCCCCTGGACAACATCACCGGGCATAACCAGCCCCTCCATACGCTCAACCGGACTTACCGCTGCCAAGGTTGATGTACTCATGCCTGGAAGTATCATGATAACCGTCACTACCAACACGAAGAGAGACCGTAATTTCATCTTCTTCATGCCCCGATCTAGTACATGTGCACCGCTAATACATGGAATGATCCCGTAATGACCAGAATGTACAACAGAGGAATGTGAAGTATTCGCCACTTTACCAAAATCCGTTCAAATAAATGAGCATTTGCAATATTTGCAACCGAAGCAATATGTTCCCGAAGCTGTTCCTTTTCACGGTTAAGCCGGTTTTTCAATTCGTTGCCCGCCAGACCTTCCTGCCTCGCCCGCGTTTTCAACAATGTGGACAAATCACTGGCTGCTTTCACGTAACAGGCAGTTGCAGCGCCTCGAATAGCGACCAGTCGCATGGGCAACTTTAGTATAGATCGGGGCCCGGTTAAACACGCCAGTGCAAAGTTTGATAACCGGCGCTCAATTTGCTCGCTGGCGGATGAATCATAACTGTGCAGAAGATCCATCAGCTGTTTTTCCGATTCCTTGATTGCCAGCAACTTGCGGTGCAGACTGTAACCAATACGGGTATAAATGTAACGACCAAACAAACCGCTCAATACAATGGTAATCATCGTAAATAACGCCACACCACTGTTGATGGACTTAAGGGTAAAGCCGGTATGAAATACAATAATCAGAGGACCAAGTACACCACCAAATAGGTGGAAGTAATACCAGGCTTCCATTGGTCCAGCCTTGCGCAGTAATTTCACGCGTTTTCGCAACGCGTAAAGCAGGATAAACAGCATGATGATGCCACCAACCAGACCGGAGTTGTAGGTAAAGTCACCCTCCGCCTGAAAATTGATGGTATTCCAGTTCATCCAGCCAAAGCTGATAAGCGCAACAATCAATGACGTAACAACGAAAACCGCCCGAGATTCCGCCTTGGTACGCGTATCATTGGTTTCGGCAAAATAATTGGGATACTTGGCTGCCAACAAAGCCGTGGCGTTAATAATCGGACGTTTTTTGGAATCTCTATTGCTCGCCTCGTCCCGGTCACTCCGCGCCCGTTTGGGTGGATGAACCTGAACCAGTTGATTGCCGGTCTTGGGTGTCGACGGCTGCTGAGACGGAATGGAGCTTTGATTATTGCGGTTAACTCGAGCCTGCGTGGGAGTGCCTGACCGGGTTTGTCGAGCAACGGTCGAGGTGTTTGACCTGGCTGCGCTGGATCGTGCCGCTGGAGCTGTTTGCGACTGATTCATTTTCTTCGCCTGCCGAGCAGCAGCTGCGGCAAGTTTCTCCCGCGCCAGTTGTGCCTGTGTTTTGCGGGCAGCGGCGTTTTGTTTTGCGGCAACGTCATTTTGCAACGTTGCTTTGGTTGCCCCGGTAGGCGCCCGCAGATTACGCACGCCTTTCGCGTTCCTGCCATTCTCAGTCCTGTCACCGGATTGAGTAGTGGCGGGACGATTGGCTTTCATAGCCGCTTTGGCCAGATTACGTTTCTCCGCCCGTTGAGGTTCACGTCCCCTGGCGTTAACGGCCTTGATCGCATCAACATTGGCTTGTGTTGCAGCCTTAAGTTGAACCGAATTAGATGTAACGTTTCCGTCCTGCAATTCGGCTTTTAACTTGGCATCTGGCGCTAAAATTTTTCTGACCTTTACTGCCTGATCACGTGCATTATTTTTACTTGTCATCTGCGCCCCAAAAACACCATTTGCCTTCGTTAAAACAAAATTAATTTTACAGTACGTTTAAACTAATTCACCGGCCTGACTATACCGTCACTTTGATTTACATCTAACACTGGTGCCGCCCCACCGTGTTATTTGATTTACACGAAAGATAACTAACACAAATATTTGCCACGAACTCACGTTCAGCTGTTGGTACTCGCCTTGTTTTCCTCCGCGTTTCCCTGCTTGGTCGATAACTCAGAAATCCTTTGTTCCAGCCTGGCACGGCGGTTATCGGCCGGTGGCATATTTTCCAATGCCGCTTTCCAGTGTTTTAACGCGCCGGCGTGATCCTGCATACGTATTAATGCTTCACCTTTGTATAAATGAACCAGGTATTGCTGGACTGTCTTGTCCTCGCCCGCCTTGTCCAGCAACGTGAGCGATTCCTTAACTTCTTCCTGATCACCGCTGCGGCTTAATATCGATCCTAAAATCAGGTTGATGCGCCCATGTTCAGGATTTTTTTCCTTCAGAGCCCGCATCTCAACCAACGCTTTGTCCTGCATCCCCAGTTCATTGTAGGTTTGCGCCAGCAACAAACGGTTATTGATATTATCGGGCTCAGCCGCGACTTTCTCTTCCAGTCCTTTTACCAGACGATCCAGACCGGGCGCTGATACCGAACCGGCTTTGCGTTGCTCGTTCATATTGGCAACGATTTTTGGTGTATCGGTCCCAGGTGCCTGCGGTTTTAACGCAGGAGCGCCGGCGCCGCCAGCAGGATTGGGTGCCATGGATTGCCCGGCTGCAGCCTGGTTTGCCGATCCGGCGGTATCGGCTGCCACACCACTTGAACCCGAATCGGGTGACTGGCTCACCCAAATTACAGTAATGGCAATAGCAATCAATACAAGGGCAATAAAATAGGGTTGTTTCACCACTGCCGAGATAGATTTTTGTTCTGCTGCCATTAGGCAATTGCTCCTTTGGATTGCAATTTAAATCGTTTAAACCACTAAATTGGCTTGAGGTGTCTGAAAATTTACATGTCTCACGATATTGAGACCGTGCTGTATTGTAACACCCAGAAATAAACTACGTACAAAATGGTCACGTTTTACCCTTACGACGGGTAATGTATTATTTCTTCGAGCGCTTTTCGCCAGGCTATCGAACGTGCGCTAATTACATAAATTTGTAAGAAATTTTGTACAACGCGCTTAAGTAAACTACGTTGGTTGGCAGGTTGTCAATGTCAAAATGGCGCGTATTCACGCGCCGGGGGAGATACGACCCCTCTTCGCTTTCCGAGAGTGGAAAAAGCCGGTTTTCTAAATATGATTAATGGAAATAAAAACTGGCCTGGCGCCATCAGTCTGCCCGTAATTGTTTGTATTTATTGCAAATAGTCGCAGCAGCTCATTATTCAAAGCCCTCCCAAACTGATCAAAAACCCAAAATCAGCTTTGATCGTTTAACCAAACCCCGTTATTATATTTTTTGTTTTTCGTCCCAACCACCATTGCGGTCCTGCGGCCCCGGCTATATGCCAACCAGTGGTAGTGTATAGGGAAATTTTACTAACAGGTTTCGTAAGTAGTTATAAAGAGACCTTTAATCCGTGATACTTCGCATACTTAACCATGAATGAGCAATTTCCCCTCCGGCACGTAGTAAGTCAGAGAAGTCCTGCTTAATGTGTTGTTAAGAGAAAAAGGTTATTTTTTAAAAGGTACTTGGAGTGGCGCATAAAATTACCCGTCCGAGTGTCTAACAATGCAGTTCTCCTACCAACGGACACTCGCAACTAGTTGACAATAATGGAACATTACTAGTACAAAAGTCATTTAACCCCTGTTGTGGTGAATTACTTATTTTTTTGCAGGCATTTTCACGCTACCACCTCTAAAGTTGTATGGAAAATAATTCTCAGTTTATTGCTGATCTACTTTATCTGTTATCGGTAACCGGGCTGGAGGATCTTCCCAAGATCCTGATTTACGCCATTCCGATCGTGTTGTCGTGGTTTATCTACCGAAAACTCAAGCACAAGAAAGAACGCGTAAGCCAGAAAACCCTCGAGGATTCACGTACTCACGGCTATTTCGAACCCACATCACTGCATCCGGTGATCGACCGGAATATTTGCCTGGGGTGTGCGACCTGTGTGGATGCCTGCCCGGAAGGCAACGTATTAGGTGTCATCAACGAAAAAGCCCAGATTGTGAACCCTTCCCATTGTATTGGACACGGTGCGTGTAAAAGCGCCTGCCCCACCGATGCCATTACGCTGGTACTGGGTTCGGAAAAACGCGGCGTGGATATTCCTAACGTACAACCTAATTTTGAAACCAACGTTCCGGGCATATTCGTTGCCGGTGAGTTGGGAGGTATGGGCTTGATCCGCAACGCCGTCGAACAGGGGCGGCAAGCGATGGAAAATATCACCAAGTCCGTCAGCACAACCGACAGCAAAGCCCCTTTTGATGTTGTCATCATCGGCGCGGGCCCGGCGGGATTTTCCGCCACACTCTATGCTCAAGAACATAACCTTAACTACATCACGCTGGAACAGGAGTCACTGGGCGGCTCTGTGGCCCACTATCCCCGCGGTAAAATCGTCATGACCGCGCCACTCAAACTGCCGTTGATTGGCCAGGTTAAACTCGGGGAGACCACCAAGGAGATCCTGATGAATTTCTGGCGTGACGCGGAGCAAAAATCAGGCATCCGTATCAACACCAAGGAACGCATGGAAAAAATAGATCGCATGGATGATGGCTTCGTGGTGAGCACGCAAAAAGGAACTTATCACACCAAAACGGTGCTACTGGCCGTTGGCCGTCGTGGCACACCGCGTAAGTTGGGTGTGCCCGGTGAAGAATCCAGCAAGGTGGTTTATCGACTGGATGATGCGGCGCAATACCGTAATCACTCGGTGTTGGTGGTAGGGGGCGGGAACAGCGCGCTGGAAGCAACCCTTGCCCTGAGTGAAGAACCCAACACCAAAGTTACACTTTCTTATCGTGGTACGGCGTTTCAAAATGCCAATCCACGTAACATTGCCGCCGTGGATGAAGCGGCCAAGGCCGGTAAAGTTCAGGTGCTGATGCAATCTAATGTAAAACGTATCGGCAGCCGTGACGTTGCTATTCTTTATCAGGGACGGGAAATTGACCTGGCTAACGATAACGTCATCGTCTGCGCAGGGGGTGTGCTGCCCACGGCGATTCTGAAAGACATTGGGATTGAAGTGGAAACTAAGTATGGTACGGCGTAATCACAACAATACAAGCAACGTGCAATCCGCATTTGCTTGAACGTCCCGGGTATCTACACCAACAATTCTCCGGGTAACCGTCCTTATCGCCAGTCAATCACGCATTTTAAGCGGCAAAGACTATTAGAAAACCGATTTCTTATAATTGCCCCGCCGCATCCATTTGAATACCGTTATCCCCATCACAACGCCAAATAAAATCAGAATAACAGGCGTAATGGTGGATCGACGGGCAACACTTTCGACAAACGTCGACCCCGAATCGTCAATCTCATCAATTAACTGACGAGCCGCGGAAAAACTGGAGCTTGTCTCATTGCGAGCGGGAATCGCTTCGGCCCCGGCGCGCGTATTAACAGCCCTGGATTGTGTATTGTCCGGCATTTTCGGCCGGCTCTCGGCGGATGGGTCCGGATCGTGGGACGCTTTTTCTGCTTTGAACTGCCGCAACCGTCTCGCCGCCCCTCCGCTACCTATGGAACGAGCCTCTGTATACCAGGTACGGGCTGCCGAGTTGTCCGGCCTGATGCCCCAGCCTTTTTCATACATGTAGCCCAGGCCGAACCCACCGTCGGATT
>JASFMT010000129.1:0-8631 GCA_050117455.1 Gammaproteobacteria bacterium
CTGTTGTATCACGGTTCCCTTATCACCCGTACACCTCGTTCGCGCCAAATGCTGGATGCATTGCTTAATACCATGGTGCTACCGTCATTTGTTGACATTAATCTGCGGCCACCCTGGTGGAACAAGGACGACCTTCACACTTCCCTGTCGCAGGCCAGTTGGGTCAAACTCAACGAAGACGAGTTGCTGACCATTATGGAAGTCGATAGCGACAGCACCGAAAAAGTATTTCAACTGGCCCGGGATTTTCTCGACAAATACGAAGTGGATATGGTGATTGTTACGCAGGGCGAACACGGGGCTTTTTGCGTGACCAAAGAAGATGCAATCAGCGGCGCGCCGGTGAAAGCCAACATTGTGGATACGGTCGGCGCGGGCGATGCTTTTTCCTCGGTGATGATTATGGGACTGCTACACGGCTGGCCATTGCCCCAGTCACTGGAGCGGGCGTTGCAGTTCGCGGCCATCATTTGCGAGCAGCGTGGTGCGACCACCATGGACCGTGCGTTGTATGCTTCGTGTCTGGAGCAGTGGACGTAAAAAAATATTCCGCTACGCGTTGGAAGGTGTGCACTGTGCATATGACCAGCTATGCCAGGGGTAGCGTGGGTTTATGCCCTTAGGGTGCATTGCCCACCCTACAACTAAATCGCTTGCAGGGGAGGCTCCTACGCCTATAGTAACCTTCGGCGGAAACTGAATCCTGTATGGTTTGTTGTGGCATAGGAGCCTGCCGTGCAGGCGATTGGCGGTTCATGAAGCTTTTTACTTCAGGGATATCATAACGTCCAGACGTCGACCTTTAACAACAACCATCCATCGGCAGTCCCATGTCCCAATTCCTGCTTTCCCGATTTATATCAGCCGCCATTGTAGTGTTCGGTGTCACCAGCCTGGTATTTTTCCTGATCCATTTTATACCCGGGGATCCTGTAGAGGTAATGCTGGGTGAGTCGGCGCGGGCGGCTGATCGGGAAAGTCTGCGCCATGCGCTGGGCCTGGATCAACCGGTGCTGGCGCAATGGGGTGATTATTTGCTTCGCGTCATGCAACTGGATTTTGGTGAGTCATTGCATTCGCGGCAACCCATCATAGATATTATTGCCTCACGTTTACCTGCGACGATTGAACTGGCACTCGTGGCGTTGGTGTTTGCACTAATCATCGCGTTACCCCTCGGCATAGTCGCCGCCATGAACCGGCAGAAAGTGTGGGACCGCGGAGCCATGACGGTGTCGATGTTGGGCGTATCCGTCCCCAATTTTCTCATGGGGCCGCTGTTGATTTTACTGTTCTCTGTTTATCTCGCGTGGTTGCCGGTCAGTGGCCGGGAGTCACCGCTGTCGGTGATTTTACCTGCCCTGACACTGGGTACGGCGATGGCGGCAATCCTGTCGCGCATGGTGAGAGCAACGTTACTGGAAGTTATAAACGAAGACTATATTCGTACGGCCCGCGCCAAGGGCATGTCACGGTTGCGGGTCATGGTGTTTCACGCGCTGCCCAATACCCTGTTGCCATTGGTTACGTTATTAGGATTACAACTCGGCGCATTGTTAGGTGGGGCCGTCATTACCGAAGTCATTTTTTCCTGGCCCGGAATCGGCCAGTTAACCATCGAGGCCATTCAAAAGCGGGATTACCCGTTGGTACAGGCTTGCGTACTGTTAATCAGTATCACGTATGTGGCAGTCAATACGGCAACTGATGTGCTGTACGGTTTGCTGGATCCCAGAATTCGTCATGGGGAGATGGGGTAACAGTCATGCCACGACCTGGTGAATTAAAGAACGGATTGGTTAAAGTCTTTGGCACGGATTGGCGACAGTGGATAGTGCCCCGTTTGAGCCCGCGCCGCCTGATTCATAACTTGCCCATGCTGATCCTGGCGGTGTGGATGGCGCTGGCGATCGTCGGTCCGTGGTTACCCCTGCATCCCAATGACATTGCCTTACCCAAAATATTGTTACCGCCCGGTGAAGGAAGCCTGTTGGGTTATGACGATCTGGGTCGGTCAATATTTGATCGAATTGTCCTCGGCGCTCATACCTCTTTTGTTGTGGCCCTATGGGTGACCACGGTGTCGGTGCTGGCCGGTGTTTTGGTAGGGCTGGTCAGCGGGTATTACGGCGGCTGGCTGGACCAGGTGGTAGTGCGCATTATTGATATTTTCCTGGCTTTTCCCGGTATCCTGCTGGCCATTGCGCTGGCTGGTATAATGGGCCCCGGTATCGATAATGTAGTTATCGCGCTAAGCGTGGTGGGCTGGGTGGGCTACGCCCGCTTGGTGCGGGCCCAGGTATTGAGTGTCAAACAACGGGAACATATTCAGGCGGCAGTGGCCCTGGGCAGCCGCGCGCCGACGGTGATCTACCGTCATATATTACCGCTGGTCATGGCGCCGGTGATCGTGGAGGCCAGTTTCGGTGTCGCCAGCGTGGTTATCGCAGAAGCGGGTTTGTCCTTTCTGGGACTGGGTGTCCAGCCGCCGGAGGCGTCCTGGGGCAGTATGATTCGGGACGGGACCCGCTACTTATTGGTTGCCCCACATATGGTATTGGTCCCCGGTATTGCGTTAATGTTAGTGGTATTGGGGGTGAATGTTGCCGGTGACCGTCTCCGGGACCGGATGGATGTTCGCCTTTAATATCGGTTGAAATTGTGGCGCTGAATTTTTATGAAGAGATTAATCCTGGCCGCGTGATCGCGGTTACTTATCGCTGAGAGAGAACGTTTATGTCGCTGGGTCCTGTCATGATAGACCTCAAGGGCACACAACTGGAGCCCGAGGAGAAAGAAATGTTGCGCCATCCGTTGGTGGGCGGCGTGATCCTGTTTACCCGCAATTACGAATCACCGGAACAGATCACCGAGCTGGCACAACAGATCCATGATTTGAGATCACCGCATTTACTGGTATCCGTGGATCACGAAGGCGGCCGGGTGCAACGCTTTCGCGAAGGGTTTACCCATTTGCCACCAATGGCCCGCATTGGTGAGAAGTACCATCACGACAAGAAGCAGGCCAAGCACATTGCACAAACCTGTGGCTGGTTAATGGCAATCGAGCTTCGTTCCGTGGGGGTGGATTTCAGCTTTGCGCCGGTGTTGGACATTGAGCGCGGCATTAGCGAGGTAATTGGTGACCGTTCCTTTGGTGATAATCCGGATATCGTTTCTGACCTGGCGGTGTCCTATATCCGCGGCATGTCCCACGCCGGGATGGCCGCCACCGGCAAGCATTTCCCCGGACACGGCGCGGTGAAGGCGGACTCCCATGTGGATTGTCCGGTGGACGAACGCTCCTTTGAAGATATCTATGCCGAAGACGTGGTACCCTTTGACCGGCTCATCAAAAACGGCCTGGCCGGCATCATGCCGGCCCACGTGGTTTATGCCGCCGTGGATCCCCATCCGGCGGGTTTTTCCAAATTCTGGTTAAACGAAGTTCTGCGCAACCGGCTGGAATTCCAGGGCGTTATTTTCAGTGATGACCTGAGTATGGAAGGGGCCAAGGTAGCCGGTGATGTGGTGGACCGTGCCCGCGCCGCGTTAAACGCCGGTTGTGACATGGCGCTGGTGTGTAATGATTCCGACGCCGCCGCCAAGGTGCTCGACCGGTTGGGTGATCTTGATAACCCGGTGTCCCATGTTCGGCTGGCGCGTATGCATGGCAGGCATTTTGTGAATCGTAAACAGCTGTTAAAAGAGCGTGAATGGAAAAACGCGGTGGCCCTGGTCGATGACCTGTCCGCCGGTGACACGCTGGAACTGGATGTATGAGCCGCAAACGACAGGCCATACCTGTACCTCACGACGCTGCATTAAGCGATAACAAGTTTACAGTAAAATACATTAAATGAGAGGTCATTGTGTCCGATTTTGGTTTTAATCTGGGTAAGGATACGATCTGGGTTATACAGATTTTTGTAATAGTACTGGCTGCGCTGGTACTGGATTTTTTTCAACGCAAAGCGCTGAAACGCATTATCCACAAGCTGGAGGCGACCTCGACGATTTGGGATGATGCCGTGGCTCACGCTGCGCAGAAACCGCTTAGCCTGTTGATATGGGCCATTGGTATTTATCTGGCCGCCTCCATAGCCGGACAGCAAGCAGAGTCGGTATTACTTCAATATATTGACCCGCTGCGGGATGTCCTGGTGATTTTCGCGATCACCTGGTTTTTGATTCGTTTTATTAAGCAATCCGAGCTGCGCCTTATCGAAGTCAGGCAGGCGAAAGGCGAACCGGTGGATTTAACCACCATGGATGCTATTGCCAAGTTATTGCGGTTATCGGTGTTAATTACCGCTGTGCTGGTAGCATTGCAAACCCTGGGATTCAGTATTTCAGGTGTGCTGGCGTTTGGTGGTGTCGGTGGTATTGCCGTGGGTTTCGCGGCGCGCGATTTGCTGGCTAATTTTTTCGGCGGTTTGATGATTTATATGGACCGGCCGTTTTCGGTGGGTGACTGGGTTCGTTCGCCAGACCGTAATATTGAAGGAACGGTGGAAGAAATTGGCTGGCGCCTGACCCGCATCCGGACCTTTGACAAGCGTCCGCTTTACGTGCCTAATTCGACTTTTGCCAGTATTGCCGTGGAAAACCCGTCGCGGATGTCCCACCGGCGAATCTATGAAACCGTGGGAGTGCGCTATGACGATGCCGATAAACTGCAATCGATTATCGGTGATGTGGTAAACATGTTAAAGACCCATCCGGAAATCGATGAATCGCAAACGCTGATTGTCAATTTTAACGAGTTTGGCCCATCGTCACTGGACTTCTTTGTCTATACCTTTACCCACACGACCAACTGGATCAAATTTCACGAAGTGAAGCAGGACGTCTTGTTCAAGATCTATGAAATTATCACCAGGCACGGTGCAGAAGTTGCATTTCCAACCTCGACGATACACGTGCCGGAACCGGTGCAATTGAACGACGCACCGGCGCGTGCGATACCCGTGCGTGATTCCAGCGTACCGGCGATAACCTGAGTGATCACTCGGACAGGAGGTGTGCAATGGCGGAAAAATTACTAATCATCATGGTCAATACCGATCCCTCAAACGGCCCTGAAATGGGAGCACCGTTTTTTCAGGCGACGGTTGCTGCAGCCATGGAGTACGACGTGGAAATTATTCTCACCGGTTACGCCGGCAAACTTGCCAAAAAGGGCGTGGCTGAAAACCTTTTCATTCAGGAAGGGACCAGCAAATCCGTCTATGACATTATGCAGGAAGCTCATTCCGCCGGCGCCAAGTTCAAGGTATGTACGCCCACGATTGAGATCTGGGGGGATGATCTCATACCTGAGATCAGTGAAACGGTGGGGGGCGCTTATGTGATCAGCGAAGCCATGGACGAAAACACCGTTACCTTTACGTATTAATGATAAACAATATTCAAACAACAAAATTCAAATTACAAAAGTGGTAGACATTGTATTATGACAATCACCGCACAACAGGCAAATGAAGTACTGGCAAACGCGGATTGTTGTTACACACGGCAACAAATTGATACCGCCATTGACCAAATGGCGAAACAGATTACCGAACAACTGGGGGGCTTGAATCCGCTATTATTGTGCGTCATGAATGGCGGCTTGATTATTACCGGCGATCTGTTATTGCGACTGGAATTTCCGCTGCATTATGACTATATTCATGCCACCCGTTACAGGGGTAAAACCCGCGGCAGTGAACTGAGCTGGGTCAGCAAACCGCACCGGTCTATCGCCGGACGACATGTGTTAATTGTCGACGATATTCTGGATGAGGGCATTACCCTCAAAGAGTTAGTGGCATATTGCGAGCAGCAAGGTGTTAGTTCGGTGCGTACCGCGGTATTGGTGAACAAATTGCACAATCGTAAAACCCTGGAATCAGCGGATTTCATCGGGCTGACCGTGGAAGACCGTTACGTGTTTGGTTATGGCATGGATTACAAGGGCTACCTGCGTAACGTGCCGGGCATTTACGCGGTTAACGACAGTGACGATGACCAGGCGATAGTGACCGGGCAATAAAGCGTCAACATATTTTGGAGGTGATGTGTCAGATCTGGCAATTATTGGTGGTACGGGTTTACCCCGGCTGGATACACTGAAAATCAGTGACCGCGAAATCGTGCATACACCCTATGGCGAACCATCAGGCCCGTTAAGCCATGGAGAATTGTACGGGCGCAATATTCTGTTTTTGCCGCGCCACGGTTACGGCCATACCATTCCTCCGCATAAAATTAATTATCGTGCAAACTTGTGGGCATTGAAGGAAGCGGGCGCGAAATGTGTTTTCGCCGCTGCGGCGGTCGGGGGAATTCGCGATGACATGGCGCCGAGCACACTGGTGGTGCCGGACCAGATCATCGACTATACATGGTCACGGGTAACCACATTTTTTGAAGAAGGCCTGAAGCACGTCACCCACATTGACTTTACCGAACCGTATTCTGAGAGCTTACGCAAAAAAATTATTGAAGCGGCGAAAATATCCGGTATCGACATTATTGATGGCGCCATCTACGGTGCAACACAGGGGCCGCGCCTTGAAACCGCGGCGGAAATCAATCGCCTTGAGCGGGATGGCTGCGATATTGTGGGCATGACCGGCATGCCGGAAGCGGCGCTGGCAAGAGAGCTGGAACTGGAATACGCCACCTGTTCGGTGGTGGCCAATCGCGCCGCCGGCCGCAGTGGCGGCATAATTACCATGAAGGAAATTGAGATCGAAATAGCCAGGGGCATGGAAAAGGTTGCCAAGATTCTGGAACAATTAGTTAAGCTGGTTTAAAGCCTGCCAATATCAATCGTCAACATTCTATCAAACTGGGATTAAAGATTTATCCGCCATCGATTGCAGCCTGCGCCATGCAGACTAATCATCATTGCGACACTGGATTTTGTGCAGGAGCCTGCCGTGCGGGCGGTGATGGATCAAGCGTGATTTACTGGTTATTACCGGATTTATCCTGTCCCGTAGTAAATGCCTGTGACGCTGGATCAAAATCCGGTTCCGCCTTGGGAATTTCATAAGGTATAACCCGGACAATGACACCAAGCACCGGGTGATCGATAAAGTGAAGCTCCCGGCTTCTCATACGCCGGCTGGCATATAACTGAAAGGTTTGCAAAGCTTCCCGCTTGCGGATCCGGGTTTCGTTCTGATTTTCCGCCTGGGCTAATGCCAGCGTGCGCTGAAAACTATTACCTTCCGTATACGTTGGGCCTGGATCAATGGGTACTATTTCTTCCTTGATGACGGTCTTACGATACTTCAAATCCACTTCAATATGTAAATAACGCGATACGCCCAGTTTCAATGTTCCCGAAAACGTGGTTAAGTCCGGACCCATTTCCAGATCCGTTTGCGACACCGGCACGATTTGACCGTACTGGCTCGAATCATAGGTATAGTTCCCAACCGGGATTTCAGCGAATCGGCCCTTACTCGCGGCTGCAACCTGCTTGGGTTTCTGGATTACGCCGCGGGGCAGGTCAGCGCCATCATATACATAGATAGGTGTTGCTTTTTCCGGCTCTACGGTGGGCTGACGCCAGGCAACATGCATCAGCAGATCGTAATCGTTGGATGAGCGTAATTTTCTGGCAACGGGGACTAACTGTAACTGGGATTTGTCCAACAGCTCATAGGGTGTTGGGGTATTGGCGCCCGAGCCTGCATCGAAATTTGGTGTTTTGCGGTTGTTGTATGCCGCGTCTTCCGGATGTTTGAGCTCGATAGCGTCAGAATTGTGAAGTTGTGGGGCCTGCGGCCAGGTCTCCGATCGGATCGCCCCCGTATTTTTGTTGGCAAAAATGATAACTTCGATTTGATACCAGGGCAGGTCATTTTGATCGACATTATCGGCGGCGACTACCGGGAAGGTGACCAGGGCGCAAAGCAACGCGCTAACATATTGAAATTTAGGCATTCTTGTCATATTGATCAATTTCTAATCCATTTAGTTGCGGCGTATAAACGTAGTAGTATATAGCAAAATTTCAGAGGTGATAGTGAGATAGTTAATATGGCCGTCAGAAAAGTGCTGCGAATGGGGCATCCGTTGCTGCAGGAACGAAGTTCCGATATCACGCAGTTTAACACAACCGAATTGGACAGTTTAATACAGGATTTGTTTGACACCATGCATGCCGAGGAGGGCGCCGGGATCGCCGCGCCCCAGATTGGCGTGCTTAAACGGGTGGTGATTTTCGGCGTCGAAGACGACAACCCCCGTTACCCGGGGCGGGGCAAGGTCCCGATGACGGTTTTGATCAATCCGGTGATTACTCCCATCGGGGAGGATGTGGAAGACGGCTGGGAAGGGTGCCTCAGCGTGCCGGGCATGCGCGGGCTGGTTCCCCGCTACCAGCGGATCAAATATAAAGGCTACGATGCAAAAGGTAATGTGATCGAAACCGACGCTGACGGTTTTCATGCCCGCGTAGTGCAACACGAGTGCGATCATCTGGACGGTATTTTGTATCCGCAGCGCATCAAGGATATGACCCAATTCGGTTTCAAGGAAGAGTTGCAGGACAAAATCGGATGTTAGGCCATCCGCAATCTATTGACGACATAGTCTACTACCAAAATCGACAACAAGGCAGGAAGCAAA
>JASFMT010000130.1:0-8625 GCA_050117455.1 Gammaproteobacteria bacterium
CCCGATCCAGCAGGTGCCGACGCCAAGATGGTTCCTGCGGGAACAAATCTGCTTGTTCGTACTACGGAGGAAATCGGTACTCACAACAAAAAGGAAGGCGCCCGCTTCACCGCGAAACTGGAAGCAAATCTAATGGCAGGAGATGTGATAGTGGCTCCAGCAGGTTCCACGGTCTATGGCAGAGTGCTTAAATCGGAAAGGGGCGGTATTGGGGCGCGCAAGGCGGTTCTTGAATTGACGCTCACAGAGATCATGATTGATGGGCGGCTATACCCCATAAAGACAAGTATCATGACAGGCCAGGGGGAATCAGGAGGTTTGGGTAAGAAAATTGTAAAAGGCGCCGCGGTGGGCGCCCTGGCAGATGGTAGTAAGGGCGCTAATACCGGTGCTCGGGTAGGCGCTGGAATTGGTGTTTTGCAAGGTGGCAAACATGCGGGATTGCAAAATGGATCTTTGATTGATTTTACTTTGCTGGAAGCGTTTCACCCATAATGCAGACAGCCTTTTGATTGATCAAGAGACTCTTTGTTTTAAAATAAAATGACCTGAATGTACAGTTGGCCTCCCATCAGCAAACCATACATGAATTGCCAGCCCGTGTTTGGCCAACCAGTTATTCCTGAACGCGGTTATTTCAAATCCATGTTGTTTTATCAGAGCGACGCATCGACACTTTGACCAATATCAAGATACATAAAAAAGTGCTGAAGTGTTCGATATTCCAGATGTTCTGGTTCAAGCTATGGGTTTGCCGCTACTCGGTTGGAATGAATGCTTGTGTACATTTGTTGCCTGGTGTTGTGATAGCTTTCACCCCAGACTCACCTTCTGCAGGTTCTTTCGAGCCTCGCTGGGCGCGTGGCCGTACCAGCGGCGAAATGCCCGCGTGAAATTCGCCTGGTCGGAGAACCCTAACAGATAGGCAATTTCCGTCATGGACATTTGCGAGTCCTGAATATATGTGCCGGCCATCTCGCGTCGCATCGCATCATAAATGGCGCTGAAGTTGGTGCGCTCGTCGCGGAGTTTACGTTGCAGGCTCCGCAAACTTATATTTAGTTGCTTCGCCACGGTTTCCTCGGAAACCGCCCCTTCCGGCAACAGAGCGAGCAATTGCGCTTTAACCTGCATGACCATCGAGGAACGATCCAGCTTGACCAGGTATTTAATCACCAGTTCTTCATTCATTTGCGCCAGCTCGCTGTTACCGGTTCCCAGGGGTTTTTCGGCGTGCATCCGGTCAAACACGATCTGGCCTCGGTCTGCACCGTATACAACAGGTGCGCCGACAAAGCGTTCAAGCGGCTCGCGGCAGCGCGACGGAGCATGAGCAATTCGAACCTCGACCGGTGTGAAATCCTCGCCACACAACATACGACACATAACCATAATTGCCGCGATGGTGGCATCCACCGCTGCATAGTGAATATCGTGTGCTTCCTCGCTACTCTCGATGGTTAGATGAAGATTCATGCCGCGTTCTTCCAGCTCGGCATTAAGAGAGTTGTTCACGATGCGCGTATAGCGCACCAGGCGTTGCAAGGCATCCTTTAACATGTAGCTGGCCAGCCATGCAAATCCCAGTGCATGAAAGGACGTCGGCGCCCAGCGCTTTCCCGCCTCGAGGCCAAAACAGGGATCGCCGGTCGCCTCGACGGCCGCGTTCCACAACTTTGTCATCTCCTCCAGTCTGTAGCGTGCATTTCCGTCACCCAACTTGTCGGGGTCCAAACCGACTTGTTTGAAGATCGAATAAGAATCGCAGCCGTGCGCCTGAAGGGCTTTCCATATCAGCAGTGCCCAGGAGGTCAAAGTCGTCGAAGTTGTTGCCATGGCAGAGGCGCTCCGCACCAAAGGGAAGATAACGCTAAGGATAACCGATTGGCGTCGAATGACAACCGGGCGACAAGCGCTTGGCGCCGGGGGCCAAGGCTGGCCGCCCCGCAAACCTTATCCTCCTTTGCATGCTACTTAAAACGAGGATATGACATGAACCACGAACTCGAAACGAACACCGATCCCTATTTCCAACATACATTGAAAGACTCATTTACCTGTGTGAGCCGTGGATTGCACAGCGGTCTGAAAATCGTCATGCGGGTCACACCGGGGGAAGCGAATAGCGGCATTGTGTTTTTCCGGCGTGACGTCGATGCCACGCGTGCCGAGATCCCGGCACGTTGGACCAACGTCAAGGACACGCGCTTATCAACCACCATTGCCAATCGCAACGGGGTTCGCGTAAGTACCGTCGAGCATCTGATGGCCGCGCTCTATGCCTGTGGGATCGACAATGCGCGCATCCTGCTGGATGGCCCGGAAGTGCCCATAATGGATGGGAGTGCGGCACCCTTTGTCTCCCTCATCAATCGGGCAGGAAAGGTGCAACAGGATGAGGAACGGCGCGCCATCGTAATTAAACAGGCCGTCTCCGTTGAACAGGCCAACAAGTTTGCAGGTTTTCTCCCTTCGCCGCTGCCATGGATGTATCTCGAGATCGACTTCGAGAACCAGCCCATCGGCAGGCAAAAGCTCGACATGCTGGTTTATAAAGAGGCTTTTGAACGCGAACTCGCCGATGCACGTACTTTTGGATTCAAGGAGCAGGTTAGCACTTTGCATAAACTGGGGCTTGCGCGCGGCGGCTCGCTCGACAACGCTGTCCTGATCCAGGATGATGCGATCGTCAACAAGGAGGGACTGAGGTATCCCGACGAGTTCGTCAGGCACAAAATGGTGGATGCTATCGGCGATATTTCATTGATCGGGATGCGCGTGATTGGCCAGTTCACCGGAGTTTGCAGCGGGCATGAGCTCAACAATGCATTGATCCACAAGCTCATGGCCAACGAGGATGCCTGGGGTTATACCACCATTCGTGGAGCACAACAGTATTGGCAGTCGATCATGCAGCTGCCCCCGGCGAATAAACAGTTGGCACAGGACATTATGTCGCGCTTCAAGCTGTACGCCGGGTGAGTGGACTGCCTTTCCATTGGCGCGGTATCGGGCCCGATGCCGCGCCAACGGCTGCGCAAGCAGCCTTGGGATTGAGGCCTGTGCTACAATAAATTTCTTGATTAATAACAAAATGCAAAAATTTTGATATAGCTATGTTATTAAAAGCCATTAAACGAAATTTATTTTCCCAACTTATGTCGAATGGCGGCTATATTTTTTAGAACTCCGTGCGTATTCAGGCGATAGTAAATCACCATTTATAATGCTCAGCGGTGGGCGCTAATACCGGTGCTCGGGTAGGCGCCGAAATCGGTGTTTTACAAGGTGGCAAACATGCGGGACTGCATAATGGATCTTTAATTGATTTTACTTTGCTGGAAGCGTTTCAGCCGTAATGCTGACAGCCTGTTGAACGTGTAGCGTCAACGGCAAACGGCATCTGGTTAGGAAGCCCCCTTAAGGTCTGACAAAGCCAAAGGCGCGGGCGGCTAACGCTTCGCTTTTCGGGGAAAATGATTTACGGTCATTCGTTGTGTAGCTCGGAATAACGGTACTGATTAACCCTGCTCCATATTTGTCTTAATGCGGGTCACGGGACAGCAAGGAACATACCCGTCAACTCTCAGCGATCAATAGTTCCTGTGCGGTAAGTGTCACTGGTCCTCTAACTGGAACGGGCGATAGTTAAATCCCATGCCGCCCGGTGTTAATTCCACCGTTAATCCAAATTTGGTGCGTGCAAAAATCGCAACGTCACTGGAGTAACCCGGGAGTGCTGCGGCTCCAAGATTTAAAAATGCAATGCCCGCATGGCCCGCAAATTCAAAGGTTCCTTCTTTAAAATGATCAAGAGACTCTTTGTTTTTAAAAAATATGACCTGACTGTATAGTTCGCCTCCCATCAGCAAACCATACATGAATTGCCAGACGCGTGTTTGGCCAACCAGTTTTTCCTGCTCATATACGAAACCATTGCCATAGGCGAAGCCGCCGCCAAAACCAAGTCGTACCACAGAGGGGTACATCGCATACCCATAGGCCTCTTGAAAATAGTCCGCCAACTTGGTATTGGATTCCTTGAAACGCGTTAACGCTTCGTCAGCGGTTGTGGATACTTTCCTGTAGCTATCTTCGTCAAGCGGACCTTTGTTGCCCGTCGTCGAGCAGGCGCTGCAAAGGAGCAGCAGAGAAAATATCAGAACGTTGCGTATAGAACCTCGGCTTTTTGTCATCTCAAGCACTCCACATGAAAGGTTACCCAGTCTGACCCTCCGGAAACATTGCCCAATATATCCGCCGATGCGAAGATCCCCGACCGGTGCACGTCGGTTATGCCGATAAAACAATCACGCATGGCTTTGCTGCCGGTTATACGTTCCAATGGAAAATCCAGGGTCCATTCCAGATAGTTGAGAAAATGCGAGGTGTTTTTGCCTTTCTTTGCCTGTTTGACTTGTTCAATGATCGGCACTTTTTGAGCATAGGAAAACCCCAGGCCAAAACCCCAGCGAAAACTAGGCTGTTCAGACCAGGGCGTATAACCTCTTCCCATTAACATGACATACGGCGCATAGCTCCAGAAATTACTCTGGTAGTCGCCTTCCAAATGGCGAAATATGGCAAAACGTGCGTAGGTATCGATCTTCGGACCGCCAAGTATCAATTTACTAATGGTGAAACCGGCGATACCGGTATCATCCACGTCGTCTGATTTGCTTAGATCACCGCGTAAAATATCCGTAACGATGCTTCCGTCCGCCGTATAGCCGTAGTTGACACGCCATGACCATTCGCGTTCACGATCGTACTCCACTTCGTCGGCTTTAAAAATATTACCAAACATATAGGAGCCACCCACAAACACGGAGGCAAGGTTTTCTTCTACGGATAACGGGCTTTCCCGCAAACTGTCGTCCAGGCCTTCAAATGCGATGTTCGCGTAGATGAGCCAGCGTTTTGTCAACTGATAAGAACTGTTGACGCCGGCCCGCACGAAAAACGCCTCTTCGGTCTGATATGCCGGGCGCCCGGGCTGCGCTTCATTTTCACTGATACCGTAGTAGTAGTTGGTGAGGTCTTTGTCCTGGTAAATGTAACTGATAAAGGGTGAAAACATCCACCGGCCTCTATCAAAACGATAGCGATATGTCAGGTCAAATTCTTCGCCGTTATGTTTATCCCGTAAATCCGTCACCCAGTCGAATTTTAGCGAGCCGAATCTCCCATTAAAGGATAATGATATACCGCCATCAACCGTTTGATCACGCTCCTGCAACCCGTCATAGTAGTCACTGCTACTGGGATCCAGACGGTCGAACCGGTAGCGTGCCAGCAAATCTGCGGTAAAGCTTTGTTTGCGAAATACATGTATACCGTAGGACGTGCCGTGGGCGAAAAAATACTTGCCCTCGAAAAGGTACATTGGCACCAGGTCGGCCAGCTTTTCTTCTTCGAGGTCTGATGTTTCCTTGTCTTCAAAATAAGGACTGGTTGCCAGGC
Organism: Gammaproteobacteria bacterium; assembly: GCA_050117455.1. Taxonomy (GTDB): domain Bacteria; phylum Pseudomonadota; class Gammaproteobacteria; order SZUA-152; family SZUA-152; genus JAKEGK01. Next base: position 5,464 of record JASFMT010000130.1, read on the forward strand.
GGTATCCAAAACCCAGTCCCACCGTACCGGGTGGCGCATCGATGATAGGAATACGCGTGACTTCAGAATCGGCAATGCCGTCTCTGACTGTCATCAAGAGTAAAACAACGATAACAAGTTTTAGTGATTTAACGTGAGGTGACATGGTATGGAGACTCATTGATAAATCAGTAACCTTAGTTTGTCTGATGTTATTGGGGCATGCCCCATGATTGGTGGTTTCCAGTCGTTATTCATTAACCCAGATCAATTAATGGTGAATCACCGTATTCAATGCACAAGTAAAAAACGTAAAAAAACTGAACGACTAACAAAGAATAATTATTTCGGTAACAATTGTACGTGTATACGTGCATTTATTCCTTTCAAAGAGCTTTACCGATAGTCTGACTATTCTTTGACTCGCAACCGGGCGCTTCACCTAGTGCCGGCAACATCTCGTGGCCGCCACCGGTCTCGTTGAACAGATTAATTAAAAGCGGCAGGTTATTTAAGCAGGTAAAGGCAACAGTGTGTTGCCCGTTCGTCATTGTTGGCGTGCCGCGCATGGGTGTGTTTGATCGATTATTAGTTATTGTTACGGTTTGGGCTGAGTGTGCAGCAATGGATTGTAGGTTGTAAATTGACCGTTCTCTATTTATTGATATGTACATGTATTTTCATTAATTTCACACCGATTATGTAGTTAGACTTGAGCTATGTCAATGTGCCGTTAATGACCTTTGCAAATACTCGTTATCATTAAGAACCTCTTTTCCCACGTGGTCGAATCAAAGGGAAACACAATGTGATCGAGAGCGCCGTGAGCCTAATATACGAAACAGGAGAACAACAATGAGCAAGCGGAAGCAACTACTCACCACTGCCATCGCTATGCTGGTAACGCTGGCACCGCCCCATCTTCGAGCCGCGGACTCTGCCGTGGGCAGCGATTTTGTAATCGAGCGCGACAACGCCCCCGTGCTGAAAAAGACCTACTCGCCCTTCGTCGGCGACGACTACCCCGATCGCGTGTTCTGGGGTGAGACTCACGTCCACACCTCTTACTCCTACGATGCGGGCCTGGTCGGCAATACGCTGGGACCAGACGAGGCGTATCAGTTCGCCAAAGGGAAGCAGGTCACCTCCGCCACCGGGGTGCCGGTAAAACTGGTGCGTCCCCTGGACTGGCTTGTCGTTGCCGATCACGCTGAGAGTCTGGGCTCTCCCATATTGATCCACCGCTCCGATCCTGCCCTGCTTGCCACCGAGGTCGGCAAGAAGACCCACGATCTCTACAGGCAGGGCAAGATCTACGAGGCCTTCGAAACCTGGGCCGCGGAAGTTGCCGTTAAGGGTAACAACCCGATCACTGATCCCAACATCATCCGCACGATGTGGCAGGAGATCGTCGACCAGGCAGAGGCGCACAACCAGCCGGGTCGATTCACAGCCTTCATTGGCTTCGAATGGTCGGCGACGCCGGCGGGCAACAACCTCCATCGCGTCGTGGTCATGCGGGACGACGGTGAGAAAGGGAGCCAGATGATTCCTTTTGCCGCCTACGACTCGTCCGACCCGGAAGATCTCTGGGCGTGGATGGCACGTTACGAGGAGAAGACCGGCGGCCGGGTGCTCGCCATCCCCCACAACGGCAATCTGTCGAACGGGGTGATGTTCGCCACCGAGACCATGTCCGGAAAACCCTTTGACAAGTCCTACGCCGAAGCGCGCGCCAAGTGGGAACCGCTGTATGAAGTAACCCAGATGAAGGGTGACGGCGAGGCACACCCCATGCTCTCGCCGGACGACGAATTTGCCGACTACGAAAACTGGGACCGCGGCAACTGGGCCGGCGAGAAAAAGACGCCCAAGATGCTGCCCCACGAGTATGCGCGCAGCGCACTGAAGATTGGCCTGCAGCTCGAGCAAAAGCTTGGCGTCAATCCGTTCAAGTTCGGCATGGTGGGCGCCACTGATACTCACACATCTCTGGCCACAACCCGGGAAGACAACTACTTCGGCAAGGTCTCGTTGATGGAGCCGGGCCCGGATCGCTTCAAAGGGCAGATCGTTCCCGATCCGCAGAAAGTTGGCACCGCCACCTACGAATTCGAGACCATCGCCTCCGGTCTGCAGGGTATATGGTCCAGGAAGAACACGCGCGCTGCGCTGTGGGATGCCATGGAACGTAAGGAAACTTATGCGACGACCGGCACGAGAATCACCGTTCGCGTCTTCGCCGGTTGGGACTTCGACAAGAAGACCGTGCTGCGACCCGACTTCGCGAAGGTCGGCTACCGTCACGGGGTGCCCATGGGCGGGGACCTGCATAATGCACCCAAAGGCAAGGCCCCTAACTTAATGATTCGGGCAGTACGCGATGTGGACGGCGCCAACCTGGATCGGGTTCAAATCATCAAGGGCTGGCTTGATAACAAAGGCAAGCTGCACGAACAGGTCTACGATGTGATGTGTTCTGATGATCGCAAGATCAAGAAACACCGTTGTGACAAACCGGTCGGCAATACCGTCGATGTTAAAAAGGCAACCTACACTAACAACATCGGCGATCCTCTGATGATGGCCTACTGGAAGGATCCGGATTTCGATCCGAAACAGCGTGCGTTCTACTACGTCCGTGTACTGGAAATTCCAACGCCGCGTTGGACCACTTACGATGCCGCGTTTTACGGCGTGGATCTCCCCAAGGGCGTACCGGCGACCCAGCAGGAGCGCGCCTACACCTCGCCGATCTGGTACACGCCTTCATCATAAAGGTTCCTTAGGGAGAAGACTGATGAAAACCAAAACCTGTGTTATGACGATAACGGTACTTTTTCTTGCGGTGCTGCTGCCCGTATCGGCCTTTGCCGCCGAGACGGGGACGCTCTACCCGGAAGGCACCATCGACAAACAGGCGCTCGAGAAAATCCTGCCCACCAAGCCGCCGTATTCGCCTTACGCGGACCGCGCGTTTTCCACCCGCCCGCTGTTTGGCGACACGCACGTACACACGTCCTTTTCTCTGGATGCGGGCGCGGCCGGCGCCCGGCTCGGGCCGGTGGAGGCGCTGCGCTTTGGCAAAGGTGAGGAAGTCATGGCTTCCAGTGGGCAGCGCGTCAAACTATCCCGCCCACTCGACTTCATGGTGGTGGCCGATCACTCGGACGGTTTTGGCCT
>JASFMT010000131.1:0-8554 GCA_050117455.1 Gammaproteobacteria bacterium
GCCCATTTTTAATGAAAACCGGGTTCAAGGCAAGAATCATACGATTGTTGAGGAGTGGTGCCACGGGTATCTACGGGGTGTCAGCCTGGCAATGGATGAATGGGACAAGGGTGGCCATGAGATGATGGCACTGCTGACGCCCATAATGGCATTCGTCAGTGACGACGGCTGGAAACAGCTAAAAGAAATGACTGACGAGGAGGTGGAGAACCTTAAAAATGCCATAATGCCGAATGTACGCGAAATACATGCGTTTTGGCTGGCGCGCCGTGGCGAAAGCAGGCCATCACCAACGCCAGTTCGCCATACGGAACCACGCGTCGGGCGCAATGATCCATGCCCCTGTGGTAGCGGAAAAAAATATAAAAAGTGCTGCCTGCATTAAGGATTATCCAAAGCATTATATAGAGATTCCTTTGTAGTTTGGCGAAACAGGAGTTGCCATGAAAAAGCTGAAAAATGAAGCTGAGTTGGTGAAAGCGGCGATACTGGCTGGCATGAAATACGGTGAAGAACGGGGAGCGGTGGAATGGGAACCAACGGATTCAGCAAGTGAGAAAATTCTTTATCTCTACCGCTTGTTGGTTCACGATAAAATGATACAGCCTTTACCCGAAGACCAGGTGTCACAGAAATCCATGAAGCACAAACTGGCGTTGTGGTACGCTAAACAACTGCCTAAAGATCATCCATTGTTAAAGTAGCTGGATGTTGTCAGCATGGCAAACCCTGAACTGGGATTCCCTACTGCGACAGTTAGACGATAGAACCTGATGAAAATATACCTCGGACATTGTTTGCGGCAAAAAAAACCCGTTCACAGAGGAACGGGTAAACCGAGATCCATGGAGTAGTAGTATGTAATGAAGCAACCAAAGCGTTGTACAAAAAAAACTTTGTAAAGTAAATTGTGAGAGGCGGTTCCGATTTAATTTATCGAAGTCCTAAAGGCCCACAAATAGATATCCAAACAATAATCCCACCATAGAAAACACAGATATAATAAACGGCCAGATAAAAATCCCGGCGTTTAACTCCATTCTCCTGTCGTTGTCATGTTGGTAATTCACAGTGTTCACCTGACAAGTTGTCTTCATCGAAGACATTGCCGCCAATGCAGCAAGTCCTTTGTCGTATATTTTCTATGTTCACCTGGTTACCAGCAACTGACCTTTCGAACAGTATGGGGTGAACTCGATTTGATTAAATATCGATCATTGTGGGGGCTGTAATTCCCTGATTTTTTCTCCGGATTGCTACGATCTCCACGGCGAATTTGCGACACAGTTATCAGTAAGTGCACGCCATTTAATCTATTTTTCAATGACTGATTCCTTGTTCACTTTTCTTGTCGACGACGCCAGGGACGGCGCATTAGTAATATGCGTGGTAGTTTCAATGCAACCAGATCCTGGTCAAACGCTCATCCTGGCCCAGCAAGCAGGCTTTAAAACAGTCTGTGGCTTGAATGCCGATTACATGGCCGATTACTACCGGTTGCGCGCTAATGTTTTCCGGTCCGAATTGCGCTGGATCGGTGATCCGGATGATGAAATGGACATTGAGTCCTATGACAGCAACGCCGTGCATTTTTTCACGTTGAGTCCTGCCAACAAGTTAATAGCGGCGCTACGCATTCTTCCGACGGAGCAGAAATGGATGATGGAAGAGTGTTTCAATTCACTTATTCCTCGCGATGTTGACTTGCATACGATGGATGCGTGTGAAATCTCGCGGCTGGCCATCGCGAAATCCTGGCGCAATTATTATATTAATAACGAATTTACAGTCGCCGAATTTTTATATAAAGGTGTATTTCAATATTGCCTGGCGCGGGAAATCCGATTATGCAATATGGTAACCACACGCGCGTTGGTTTGCCATTTACGAAAAAAAGGAATGCCGGTAAAAATACTGGCCAAAAACCGCATGACAGACGGATTGCTTGCTATTATGGCGCAACTTGACTGGTACGCCTTTATCAATAAAAACTCCCGCCGCTTTCCCCACCGGCTTGCATGGTATCTGGACGTTTATGATACGGCGCAACAGCGTCTCGCCTCGTAACTGTCCTTTTGCTCCAACCCAATTGCCGGTCTCACCAAATTTAGAAACGGGTGAATTGACTTCTATTCTACTCTTGGCTTAACTTAGCCGAGGGGACGCACCATGCCTTTGGTGTGCGTAAAAAATAATCAAACTCGCCTTGTACATATTTCTAACTATGGATATACGTAAAAAGGATTTAATGGGACTTTTGAATATTATTCATTCCTGTATCGATATTCAAAATGCCGATGATGTTAAAAAGACGCTGGACCAATTTCATGACATCGTGCCTTTTGCCGGTGCGGTGGTGTGTAGTGTTGAACAGTCGGTAGAGGCTAACCAGGCTCACTTTTCCGGGGTTGTTAATCATAGTTATAGCGATGAATGGGGTGAGGTCTATTTCGAAAATGATTTCATTGAAGTTGATCCCGTTGTCAACTATTCCCTCAATACGGATCGGTCTTTTACCTGGTCAACGGCGTTTAAGACATTAGACGTTCGCAATCCCAAAGCCCACGAATTTGTCAGCATGGCCGGTGACTATCATCTAAGCGACGGTCTGGCACATAGAGTCGGTGACAACGAACGGGGAACCCTGGTGTCGCTTGCCATTAACCACGAAGATAACCGTTATTATTCACAGTTGCTTGATCATATCACCCCGCACCTGCATGAAGCGCTACAGCGTATCAATAACGTTGCGCTATATACTGATACACCTGCATTAACAGCGCGTGAACGCGAAGTCATCAAATGGACCAGTGAGGGAAAATCATCATGGGAGATAGGTGTTATCCTGGGTATTTCCGAGCGTACCGTCAAGTATCATGTAAACAACATTAAATCAAAATTGAATGCCGTGAATCGCTCACACGCTGTGGCAAAGGCATTTCGCTTTCATATCATTAGCTAGCTTACCGGAAGATGTTGGCTCCATAATCCGCGTTGTAGCCCGATATAGACCTGCATATGTATAGCCCTACATTTTAAGCCGACATGCCCGGTATTTACAGCCGGTTATAATGGCTTTGACGATTTTCTTCTGACTTTTTAGCTATTTTGTTTTTGCCGGGTGCCGGTTAATCCCCTTATAATCATGTATTCATAATACAATTCCTCTATTGGAGAATAACCATGGAATCCTTTTTTGGCATTGATGCGAATGTTGATTATCTTAACCTGTATCTTATTCCCTGGGCGATAAACCTGGTTTCCGCGCTGGCGGTTTTTATCATCGGGCGCTGGATCGCCAAGCTGGTTGTGAAGGCCCTGTCCAAGGTCATGCAGCGCGGTAAAGTGGATGAGACGCTGATCAATTTTCTGGGTAATGTCATGTACGTTGCACTGTTGATCGTCGTCATTATTGCAGCACTTGATCAACTGGGCGTTAATACGACTTCGATACTGGCGGTGTTTGCCACAGCGGGATTGGCGGTGGGTTTAGCCTTAAAAGACTCGCTATCAAATTTCGCGGCCGGGGTGATGCTCATTATATTTAAACCGTTCAGAGTTGGCGATTATGTTGAAGCCGGGGGTAGCGCCGGTACGGTGGAGTCTATCCGTATATTTAATACGTTAATGAAAACACCTGATAACAGGGAAATTACAGTACCCAATGGCCAGATTTACAGCGGGACAATCACCAATGTTACGGCGCGGCAAACAAGGCGAGTCGATCTGATATTTGGTATCGGTTACAGTGATGACCTGGAAAAAGCACGCAATTTGATTTGGGAAGCAATCAACAATGAAGACAGGATCTTGAAAGATCCGGAGCCCGCGGTTGTGTTAATGGAACTGGCCGAAAGCAGTGTTAATATCGCGGTGCGTACCTGGGTTAGCACTTCGGATTATTGGCCCGTGCGTGCCGCATTATTGGAAAAGATCAAGGTGGCATTTGATGGCAATGATATTACGATTCCGTTTCCACAAAGGGATGTGCATTTGTATCAGGTCGGGGCTTAAATCAGACAAGTTCATTCAATGCCATCACGTACACCAATTGAGCAGGGGGTAAACTGGTTGTATGACCAGGTAACCGGTGATGAAGATACACGCGTTTGCAAAGAGATTCCTGACGAGGCCTGTGCCGATCAACCGCGAAATTTTTTTGCATACCTTATTGCCAATGTATTAAATAAAATATCCGATGAGCTGGTGAGTGCGCGGTTGACGCTCCCTTGGTTATTCAGTCTATTGGGGGTACCGGCGGCGTTTGTGGGCTTTCTGGTTCCTGTTCGTGAAGCGGGCGTGTTACTGCCGCAGCTTATGGTGGCTGCCTATGTGCGGGCCATGCCAAGGCGCAAAATTGTGTGGTTGATCGGCGCCGTGTTGTCGGCGGTTATGTTGTTGCTGATGGCTATTATTGCCTGGCAAGCCGGCGGTGCGCTGGCGGGCTGGTTAATGTTGGCTTGCCTGGTGTTTTACAGCCTGGCCCGGGGCTTGTGTTCGGTATCCGCCAAGGATGTGCTGGGCAAAACGGTTTCCAAGACGCGGCGGGGTCGGTTGATGGGCTATAGTGCATCGGTGGCAGGTATTGCGACGCTGGTCATTGGATTGCTGCTGCAGGGTAATTTTATTGGCGAGAACAATTTGCCGGTATTGTTGGTATTTATCGTTGTTGCATCGATGTTGTGGTTATTGGCGTTTGCCAGTTTTAATGCTATTACCGAGCCGGCCGGTGCCACTGAAGGCGGAGGCAATGCCTTGTCGGAAGCGATGCGCAGTTTACGCCTGTTGGTGGATGATAAACATTTCCAGCGTTATGTGATCAGCCGCGTTCTATTATTAAGTGTCGCCCTGGTTATTCCGTTTTATGTGCTGCTGGTACAACAACAATTGGAGGGCGAGCTGGCTTTATTGGGCTGGTTAATCATTGCGAACGGCCTGGCCAGCAGTGTGAGTGCCTCCATCGTCGGTCGATTGGCTGATCGCAGCAGCCGTAACGTGATGGCGGGGGCGGCCCTGTTGGCCGCGGTGATCGGAATCGTGACCTGGTATATTGTCAGCTATCACAGTGACTGGTTTCTGGGTAAGATTAGTGTCGTCACTGTCTTTTTCCTGGTCACCCTGGCGCACGGCAGTGTTCGGCTCGGACGAAAGGTTTATTTAGTCGATATGGCCAATACCGGCAATCGAGCCCAGTACGTGGCGGTGAGTAATACCGTGATTGGCGTTGCCATGCTGTTGGGTGGCGTAGTGGGTGTTATCGCTGACTTTTATAGTGTACCTATCGTCATTTTGTTGTTATCGATAGCCGCTTTGCTGGCCAGTTTCTATATATGGCGGTTACCCGATGTGAGCGGTTGATCGACACGGCTAATGAATATAGCACTCAGTGTCTTTACGCAGGTAAAGGGTAGATCATAGTGTTAGATAAAGCACAAACCATAAAAGACTTTATTATCCAGGCACGGCGCACCATCCATGAGCATCCCGAATTAGGGTATCAGGAGATTCATACCGCGCAACTGGTTGCACGGCACCTGGATGAGCTGGGGATAACCTGTCAAACGGGCATCGCGAAAACGGGCCTTGTCGCGGAACTTAAGCGGGGCGCAGGACCCACGGTGCTGGTCAGGGCGGACATGGATGCGTTGCCGATTCATGAACAAACCGGCTTGTCCTATCAGTCGAAAACGCCGGGCGTAATGCATGCCTGTGGCCATGATGCACATACCGCCATGCTGCTCGGCGTTGCCAGGTTGCTGAAAGAAGAAAGCTTTAACGGCACTATTCGGTTGTTGTTTCAGCCGGCGGAAGAAAACAACTACGATGATCCCGATGGTTTTTCCGGGGCGCAACGGATGATTGTAGAAGGTGCGCTGGAGGGTGTTGACGCTGCCATCGGACTGCACCAAATGCCCACCATGCCAACCGGCACGATCACCATTACTACAGGCAGTGTGATGGCGGCAACGGACTTTTTTGAAATTACCGTTACCGGTAAATCTTCGCATGCCGGAATGAGTCACGAAGCGGGCATTGACGCCGTGGTGATTGCCGCGGAACTGATTTTGTCACTGCAAACCATCGTGTCGCGGCATATCAAGGCGACAGAAACCGCTGTGCTCAGTGTCAGTACTATTGAAGGCGGCAGTGCTGCCAATGTGTTGGCCGACAAAGTGCGCATGACCGGCAATATTCGTGCGCTTAATGAAGCCACCCGTCAAAGAATTCTGGAACTTATCCAGGCGCGCTGTGATGCCTTTGCCGCTATGTACAAGACTACCATTCAGTTTAAGGATTTTTACAGTGTGCCGGTTACCGTCAATGACGCTAACGTGGCTCAAATCGCCAGTCGATCAGCGTTTAAAATCTTTGGGCGAGACAATGTCAAAGAGAATGACACGATTATGGGCGCGGAAGATTTTGCCTATATTGCTCAAAAAGTACCGTCCTGTTTTGCGTTGCTGGGTACCCAGGTGGCAAACGGCGAAGCGCATCCTCTCCACAGCCCAAAAATGTTGCTCAATGAAGAGGCTTTGCCTCTGGGAACGGCCTATCTGGCGCAAACGGCGCTGGATTTGCTGGTCAGCCTTCAGATTAGTAACACCGCCAGGAAATAATCAACAACCTGGATGCCAGAGTCCTTAACTGAGCGGACTTTTATCGAAATACAATGATGACGTCAATAATCGAGGTCACAACACATCGCCTCCTGTTAAGACAGTGGCGCGATGAAGACTTACCGTTGTTTGCGCGGATCAATGCCGACCCACAAGTCATGAAATATTTTCCATCCGTGTTAAGTATCGAGCAGAGCAACGCCATGGCACACAACCTTCGTGCCGTTATATCACAAAAAGGCTGGGGATTCTGGGCGGTTGAATTGGCTGCCAGTGGTGAGTTTATTGGTTTCGTTGGTCTAAATGAACCGGCTTACGAACTGCCGTTTGCCCCGTGTGTTGAAGTGGGTTGGCGGTTGGCCAAAGCCTATTGGGGCAGGGGATATGCAACGGAAGCGGGCCGTGCTGCGTTGGCCGTGGCATTTGACGCATTGGCATTGCCGGAAGTGGTTTCTTTTACGCCGGTGCCAAATAAAAAATCCCGTGCGGTCATGGAGCGTTTGGGAATGACCGACGCTCGGCAAAATTTCATGCATCCCGCGGTACCTGAAAAACATCCGTTACGGGAACATGTACTCTACCGGATTACGCATGCCGAGTGGCAGGTTAACAGTAACAAAAGCCAGCCCTGATATAACATTGTTACTTCATAGTTTCGACTGAGCAGAACGAAAAAGCTCATGATCTTTTACTGGTACAAATAATATCCAAGTCCTATTGTTTTTGGCAAAAAAGATTTAGTTGTTCCTGGCACCATTTAGCGCTATTTTGTTAATGGGGTTGATGTTGTAGAGGATGACAACTGATTATTTTTAACGCAGAGGAACCGCTATGGCTAACGGCGACAACTGGATTGCATCAAATGATGATGAGCTTATTAAATCCATTATAAAGCATGAAGGCGACAAGCACGTGATCTATAACCACATAGAGGCCGGTACACTGAAAGCTGCCGCGGATTGTGATGCCGCTGCTTGTATGGAAAAGGGTACATGGCCCGCTTATGTGGATTCTGAAGGCCTGGATACCGTTGGTATCGGCCATCTTATCCGGGGCGACGAAGACTATGATTGCTATGGTGGTGTCACAGATGAGGTGATCATGAAGCAGCTGGCCGATGATCTGGAGCACCATCTGGCGGCGGCTAAAAAACTAGCCGCAGATCATGGTATGAACATCGATGGTAATTATGTTGTACAGAGATTTATGACCGAGCTTTGCTTTAACATTGGTGCGGCAGGTTATTCCAAATTTAAGAATGGTTTGAAAAAGCTGACATCGGCAGTGAACGGTGATGGTGAATTTACTTATAATGATGCCGCGGACGAACATCTGGATTCGCGCTGGGCGAAGCAGGTCAAGGGCAGGGCTGAAGAAATGGTTGATACTTTAAGGGCGCTGGATAACACAGCGTAAAAACTCTATAAAGACCAACAAAGCTGTATCTTGGGTTAGCACTGTTCGACAATAGTTGCGTCTGGGTAAGTTATTTGACAAATTAGCCAGTTAAAGAATTGTTTCAGTAACTCCCAGTACCAGCGCTTAAGAATGTCCTGGTAGCCAGGGTCGGCTGCTAGTGATGGACATGCAAGACTTTATCCAGTAGCTTGTTCCGGTGCGGGATGTTGTAGACCCGTTCATACTGTTCGTGCCAGTAAAAAATAAAAGTCGGATATCGGCGACGTATGTCGATACAGTTGTTCCAGTTTTTTTCAGCCAGGCTATGCAGTTGTTGGTAGCTCATAATTCACCCCCGACGATAGTACAGTGTTAGGATGTCAAAGCGTCCGGGAAATCTACAGATTCTACGTTTCCGTCAATAAAACTTTTCGTTACCCCTTTTATATGAGATTGAGTGATTTTCTTCAATGAACCATTCACTGTATAGATGTTGAATATTTACGCTTGTTACACTAAACCTGCGCAGAAAAACCAGT
>JASFMT010000132.1:0-8546 GCA_050117455.1 Gammaproteobacteria bacterium
AAAGCTGTAGCCGATACCCAACAGGCGGGGCTTGATCCACTGTTGACGGTGTTTTAGAAACGCCAACGTGCGGTCGTAGTAACCGGCTCCCATGCCAAGGCGGTTGCCTTTACGATCGAATGCAACTAACGGCATGATCACCAGATCGAGCAAGCGTGCCTTCACCCATTTACGCCGCGACACATCCGGTTCGGGAATACCAAACTGGTTGGCCACCATCGGTTGGTCCGGTTCATAGGGTGCAAACCACAAACTTTTATCGTGAGTCTCGGTAACAATCGGCAGATAGCAATCTTTGCCCATGGCCCAGGCCTGCGCCATTAATATGGATGGGTCCAGCTCACCATCGTTGGCAATATAAAAAGCTACACGTTGACTGTTCAAAAACAGGCGGGATTTGGAAACATGATGGGCAAACTGGTTGGCGTAATCCGAGAGTTGCTGTTCGGTAAGGGCGCGCCGTTGCGCACGTATAGTAGAACGCAGGCTTTTACGTGATGCCATGGAGGTCGTCGTTACTCGAAGCAAATGAAAAGGCACGCCCCGCCTGTGCCGTGGGTGTCTCTGCTCTTGACCCAGAGCAGATAGGTGGGGTCATCGGCTGATAAATTAGGCTTTCCGTCTAGCGGACGTGCACACATCACCAACGTTCTGTCCCCAAAGTGTTAGTATGGGACAAGAATTCTCCGACACTTCACAAACACCGCAGGGTGTGCCATTACTTAAAAACTTACCTGATTATTGTTAAAGATTCTTTAACACAAATCAACGTTTCGAAGTGTGAGGATATACACAGAAGTCAACAGCACAAAGATTCATCAACGTTAATTTCAGGTATTAAATTCCGGACTTGCCGCGATCGATTGCTGGGCTTTTCGATTAGTCATCCTGTTTGGAAATCAAATTTCTAACGAACCGGAAAATCGACAATTGATTGACCCTCAATAACAGATTAAACAGCGCCATTTCTTATCACACTAAAAAGTATAATAGGGTCATTCAATGGGATATCAACGGTATCTGACCGGATAAATCAGATTATAGCTCAAGTTGTTTACAACGGGTTAACGCCGTTTCGATTTTTTCCCGCATGGCTTTCACCTTTTCGTTATCTACGGAAACACTGTTTTCAGCGTTAAAACGGCATTCCAGAAAATCATGAGTGATATTAAGCGCCGCCATGACGGCAATACGGTCCGAGCCGATCACTTTGCCGGAATTGCGAATTTCTTTCATCTTTTCATCGAGGTAACGCGCGGCATCCAGCAGGGCATGGCGTTCTTCCTCGGAACAGGCGATCTGATACTCTTTATCCAGAATCCTGATCGTGACAGGTATGACTTCAGCGGTTGTGGTGCTCATAACTGCTGCTCCATGGAACGTAAGCGGGTCAGAATCGTTTCGACGCGACCGCGTGCGGTATTATTTTTCTCAACCAGCTTTTCGCGCTCTTCCATCAACAGACTTTGCCGTTCCCTTAACTGTGAATTTTCGCTTTTCAGTTGATCACATATGGTGATGAGTTCGTCGATTCTGTTTTCTAACTTTGTTATATCTGTATCACTCATTGTCACTAAACCCCGTAATTAACAGACCCAATATAGATCGGCCGTACACCATGGTCAACGCCTTATTTTAGGGGTTTTCGTGAAATGCGTTTGGCTCACTGACGCATCATGCTACAATGGCTGGCGCTACGTTATTGAATTCCCAATATATTCATATGGACACCGGAATCTGTCCAGGTTGTGATGAATTTCCGGTGAAGTTTTTCTGGCGGTTAATTTATGACACACGATATCTTTGACTGGGACAACATCGAATCAGTGCTGCAACGCATCGGTGCCGATACCAACCCCAGCGAACTGCATGGCACCTTATGCGGCATGTTTTGCGCGGAAAACGAGGTAGGCCGCGATCAATGGTTTAACAACCTGGTGCCGGCCATTGAACACGCCGATTTATCCCAACGCGACGCCGCCGACGCCCTGAAACAGTTGTTTGACGAAACCGAACGTCAGTTCGGCGATCCCACTTGTAATTTTCAACTATTGTTACCTGACACCAGCAATAGTATTGATAGTCGCACCCGGGCCCTGGGAGACTGGTGCCAGGGGTTCGTGATGGGCATGATGCTGCGTGGCACCAAGGACTTTAGTAAGCTGCCGGAGAATTCCGCGGAAGCCTGCAACGATATCGTGGAAATCGCCCGCGCCGGCAGCGCCTATGAGGCCGAAGACACCGAGGAAGACGCCACGGCCCTGGAGGAATTAATCGAGTACGTCAGGGTGGGGGTATTGCTCATTAATGAAGAACTGCATCCCACCCGTGCCGCACCGCTGTCACCTTCGGAAGTGAACAATCTTCATTAGGACTTTCTAACAGGACATGAACCAAACCGAATTCACCAGACGCCGCAAACGGCTCATGCAATTGATGGGCAAGGATTCCATCGCCATTTTGCCCGCCGCCCCGGCGGTCATCCGCAACCGGGATGTGGAATTTCGCTACCGGCCCGACAGTGATTTTTATTACCTCACCGGCTTCGAGGAACCGGAAGCGGTAATCGTCCTGGTTCCCAAACGTAAGCATGGTGAATACATTATATTCTGCCGGGAAAGCGATCCGCAGATGGAAACCTGGGTCGGTCCCCGCGCCGGTCTCGATGGCGCCCGCGAACAATTTGGCGCCGACGATGCGTTCCCCATCAATGACATTGACGACATCCTCCCGGGCCTGCTGGAAAACCGCAACCGCGTGTTTTATACCATGGGCTGCAACAGCCACTTCGACCAGCAAGTCATTGGCTGGGTTAACCAGATTCGCGAAAAATCCCGGGCCGGCGTGCAAACACCGGGAGAATTCATCGCGTTGGATCATCTGCTTCATGACATGCGCCTTTTCAAGAGCCGAGGCGAAAGCGCGGTGATGCGCAAGGCGGCAAAAATATCCGCCCAGGCCCACATTCGCGCCATGCAGGTTTGCAAACCGGACATGATGGAAAACGAAGTGGAAGCGGAGATTTTGCATCATTTCCGTGTCCATGGCTGCGTGGAAGCCTATCCTTCCATTGTCGGTGGCGGTGCCAATGGTTGCATCCTGCATTACATCGATAACAACCAGCCGTTAAATGACGGCGACCTTTTATTGATAGACGCAGGAGCAGAAAAAGACTATTACGCCTCGGATATTACCCGCACCTTTCCGGTGAACGGCAAATTCAGCAAGGAACAAAAAGCCGTTTATGAAGTGGTATTAAAGGCGCAACTGGCTGCCATTAAACAGGTCAAGCCGGGCAATCACTGGAACCATCCCCATAACGCCGCGGTAAAAGAACTCACCAAGGGCCTGGTGAAACTGGGATTGCTCAAGGGCGACGTGCGCAAGCTTATCAAGGACAACGCCTATCGACGTTTTTACATGCACCGTACCGGCCACTGGCTGGGCATGGATGTGCACGACGTGGGCGACTATAAAGTGGGCGATGCCTGGCGTGTTCTTGAACCGGGCATGGCCCTGACCATCGAACCGGGCATCTATATTCCGGCGGGCAGCAAGAAAGTCGCCAAGAAATGGTGGAACATCGGTATCCGCATCGAAGACGACGTACTGGTCACCAGGGACGGCTGTGAAGTCCTGAGCAAGGATGTACCCAAAACAGTTGCCGAAATCGAAGCCATTATGGCGAGCTAATCCCGGACAGATACGTTTAAACAACATCTCAACTGTACAAACTGAAACGTATGGAAACGTCCCAAACCCATTACGATATTGTCATTGTCGGCGGCGGCATGGTGGGCGCCAGTCTCGCCTGTGCGCTGGGAAACCAGCCTTTCAAGGTAGCCATGCTCGAAGCTTTCAGTCAAGACCTCGACACGCCCCCCGGCTACGATGACCGCGCCATTGCGTTGTCCTACGGTACGGCGCAGATCTTTCGCACCCTGGGACTATGGGAGTCCCTGGCAAACAAAGTCACACCCATTTGTAACATTCATGTTTCCGAGCGTGGCCGCCTGGGCGTCACGCGCATGAACTATCGACAGGAAAACGTCGATGCACTGGGCTATGTCATTACCGCCCGGGATTTTGGACAGGTGCTTTACAACGCTGTATCACAATATGGCAATGTCCAGTTCATCAAACCGGCAAGGCTTGTCGACCTGGCCATTGCCGACGACCAGGCACAAGCAACCATTACGATCAACCCGGAAACCGATAAAGCGACCGATCAGACCATTAGCACACGATTACTGGTAGCAGCGGACGGTGGCAATTCCAGTGTGCGCCAGCTATTGAATATCGATGCGAAGGAACAGGATTACCGGCAAACGGCGATCACCGCCAACGTCAGCACCCAGCTACCACATCATAACATCGCCTATGAACGGTTTACCCCCCAGGGGCCGATGGCCTTGTTACCCATGGGTGGCCATCATCAATGCTCACTGGTGTGGACCCGGCACTCCGACAATGTAGAATCTTTATTGGATCTCAGTGATGAAGCGTTCCTGCAACAACTGCAGCGCGAATTCGGCAATCGCCTGGGAACATTTACGCGCGTGGGCAAACGCAGCACGTACCCGCTAAAGCTGGTGCGCGCCACATCGCAGGTACAAAGACGCGTCGCGCTGATTGGCAATGCCGCTCATACCCTGCATCCCATCGCCGGCCAGGGTTTTAACTTAGGCATACGTGATGTCGCCGCCTTAGCGCAGGTGCTGGTGGATGAACAAAAAGCACAGCGGGATATTGGTTTGCTAGGAGCCCTGCAAACCTACCAGCAATGGCGCCAGGAAGACCACCGCCGTATTATCGGCTTCACCGACAACCTGGTGCGCATCTTTTCCAATCGCTTTACCCCGCTGGCCCTGGCCAGGAGCCTGGGACTGGTGGCCACTGATGTTTTGCCGCCTATGAAGCATTTACTGGCGCAACACACCATGGGCATGGCTGGCAAACTGCCGCGGCTTGCGCGGGGATTACCATTATGACGAAGAAAAAAACGTCCAAAAACAAAAATCAAAGTGTTGATATTATTATCGCCGGCGGCGGCATGGTAGGGCTGGTACTGGCCAATGCGCTGGCCAGTCACAAACTCTCCATTGCCATCGTGGAAAGCAGTGATCACAAACCCGCATGGAACAAAGCCAACGTTGATTTACGTACCAGCGCTGTCACCCGCGCTTCACAGAACATTTTAGAAAGCATTGGCGTATGGGACGCTGTTGCCGCCATGCGCGTCAGCCCGTTCCGGGAAATGCATGTATGGGACGCCACCGGCGATGGCAGCATTCATTTCGACAGCGCCGACATCGGCCAGGATTGCCTGGGGCACATCATTGAGAACAGCGTTATTCAAACAGCCCTCTATGAACACTTACAGTCGCATGACAACGTCCATTGGCTGCAACCGGCCCAACCCACCGACCTTGCCATGGGTAATGATCATGTATCGCTGCAACTGGATAACGGCATAACCATTAGCGCCCGGCTCATCGTCGGCGCCGACGGCGGCCGCTCCTGGGTACGCGAACAAGCCGAAATACCAGTACGGGTGCAGGACTATAAACAGCAGGCGGTGGTGGCTACGGTCAAAAGCGAGCACTACCATAAGGACACCGCCTGGCAACGGTTTTTACCCACCGGGCCATTGGCGTTCCTGCCGTTAACCGATGGCTACAGTTCCATTGTGTGGAGCACCACGCCGGATCAGGCCGAGGAACTCATCGCCATGGACGACGACACGTTCAAACAAACGCTGGCCGAAGCGTTTGCATTTAAACTCGGCGCCATTACCGAAACCAGCCCCCGTTCCGGATTTCCCCTGCGCAGCCAGCACGCAAAGCAATACGTGAAACCGCGGCTGGTGTTGATTGGCGACGCCGCCCATACCATTCATCCCCTGGCCGGACAAGGCGCAAATCTCGGCTTTACCGACGCCGCGACGCTGGCGGAGGTGATTATCGACGCTGCCAAGGCCGGTAAAGATATTGGCAGTTTTCATGTGTTGCGCCGTTATGAGCGTTGGCGCAAAGGCGATAACCTGGCTACGTTAACCACCATGACGGGATTCAAAACACTGTTCGGTAACAAAAACCCGCTATTGAAAACACTGCGTAACACCGGTTTGAATATTACTAACAGTATTGCACCAGCTAAAAATCTTATTATCCGTCATGCCATGGGCCTGGAAGGGGATTTACCCAAACTGGCACGACGTCAACCGTTATAACCAATAACAACCGCAACGGACTATTATGACCACCCTTAACCTGGCCGCTATTCTCGTTACGCTTTCCGCCATCTTTGGCTTTATTAATCACCGCTATATTCGTCTGCCCACCACCATCGGCTTAATGTTGATCGCCCTGGTGATGTCGCTGGCTTTGCTGGGCCTTGGCACACTGGGTTTCACCGGCATTGAACATCACGCGCAATACTTGCTTGGTGAAATTGATTTTAATACCACGCTGATGCACGGCATGTTGAGCTTCCTGTTGTTCGCCGGCGCCCTGCATGTCAACCTGAACGATCTCGCCAGCCAGAAATGGATCATCGCCAGTCTCGCCACGGTCGGTATTTTGATTTCCGCGTTTCTGGTAGGCACTGCAACGTGGTACGTGCTGGGATGGATGGGCGTTCAGCTGCCTTATATTTATTGCCTGTTGTTTGGCGCGCTGATTTCGCCCACCGACCCTATCGCGGTACTGGGCATATTAAAAATCGCCGGCGCCCCTAAAGTGCTGGAAACCAAAATCGCCGGGGAATCGCTGTTTAACGATGGCGTGGCGGTGGTGGTCTTTGTGGTGTTGCTGTCCATCGCATCCGGTGCAGCTGAAACCAGCGCCGGTCATATCGCAATCCTGTTCGTTGAAGAAGCCATTGGCGGGATCGTGTTTGGCCTGGTAACGGGGTTTATCACTTACTTGATGCTAAAGAATGCCAACAACTATCAGGTGGAAATTTTATTGACGTTGGCACTGGTCATGGGCGGCTATGCCCTGGCAACCGCAATTCATGTTTCCGGTCCACTGGCCATGGTGGTTGCCGGGCTGTTAATTGGTAATCACGGGCGCCAGTTTGCCATGTCTGACCTGACCCGGGAACACCTCGACACCTTCTGGCAACTGGTGGATGAAATACTCAATGCCGTATTGTTTGTTTTAATCGGCCTGGAATTGCTGGTACTGACGTTTATCGAAAATTACTTAATCGTCAGTTTGCTGATTATACCTATTGTCGTACTTTCACGTTTTCTTAGTGTCGGCATCCCCGTCAATCTCATGCGCCTGAGGCGGCAGTTCAGCCCCCATACGGTGAAAATACTGACCTGGGGCGGATTGCGCGGAGGCGTTTCAGTGGCCCTGGCCTTGTCTATTCCGAACGGGCCGGAACGGGAAATCATCCTGTCACTAACCTATGTTGTGGTTATTTTTTCAATCGTGGTACAGGGGCTGACCATCGGCAAGCTGGTGCGCGCTACTTCCACCTAAAATTGCAGCAACAGTGAGATTAAAAATTAAAACGCCGGCCAACTTACCGTTGGCCGGCTCCGATAATGAATAAACAGGCGAGATAGTAAGTTCGCTACTGACTTAGGGCTCGATGGTGTTCGCTTCCAGGCGTTTTTCCCATAGCTCCGCCTGTTTTGCGTCCTTGGGCAAACCAAACCAGCCTTCCCGATAACCCACCGCCATATATTCCTGGGCCTTGTAATAGCCGTTTTTGGCAGACTCCTTGTACCACTTCACCGCCCTGGCTTCATCCAGATCCACGCCCAGCCCACTGTGATACATCAACGCCATATTAAACTGCGCAATGGCATGACCCTTTTCCGCCAGCGGCCGCCATTGCTCGACAGCGGATTTAAAATCACCTTTTTCCGCTGCAATAAAACCCTCATCATAGTTTTCGTTGTTAAATCTATCAGCCAATGCACTGGTACTGGCCGAAACCAACAAAACGACAACAGCAATAAAAGGAACCATAATTCTTGATGTCATAAAACTTCTCCTGACGGCTTTCTTAACACTTTTACCCGCGGTCACCGCTACTGCTTCCGTCAACCTGTAATGTGAACCCTGTCACATTTTCACCGGGCGTGATTTTGTTGTTACGGTGTTGTTATCGTCCCAGGAAGGAAAGCTCTTGATAGCGGCAAAGACCCGTTAGCAACACAGATCGGACGCCAATTACATGATTCACAACAAGATGTAAGTTTACAGAAAATTAAAATTTATTCCGATTTTGGTGACTGCTAGACAAACAACATGGACAGGCCGATTAGCAGAAGAAAGATGGCGAATACACGCCTGAGATGCCGCGTAGACAAGCGGTGCGCCAGCTTCGCGCCCAGGGGTGCCGCCAATATCGTGGCCACGGCAATACCCAGAAACGCCGGCCAGTACACAAAGCCAATGGCGAAATCGGGCAAATCGACGGCAGGGGGTACCAGCACGATGAAACCGAGACTGCCGGCCAGGGCGATGGGCACACCGCAGGCGGCTGATGTGGCCACCGCTTTGTGAATTTCCACGTTACACCAC
>JASFMT010000133.1:0-8525 GCA_050117455.1 Gammaproteobacteria bacterium
ATAGACTGAATAAACCAGGGGTGCAACTGAGCCGCGAAATAGGCCTGCCACGTAGAGCCACCGGTGGCCCGTTCGATAAACGATTGTTCGTAGCCGGCAATGAGCATGGCAATAGTCATTCCCACAACGCCAAGATTCAATAACGCCAGTGACCACTTCCATTTCCAGCCGTTGCCGGCTAAATTCGATGACATCCAGATATTGCCGCGCCACTTTTGTACGGCCAGGTAAAAGAACGCAATGTTAATCGTGGCGTATGCGCCAAAGAACGACAGATGACCATGGGACGCCGTCCATTGCGTGCCGTGAGTGTAAAGATTGATTTGCGGTAACGTGTGCATAAATCCCCAGACACCTGCGCCGAAAAAGTTCCCGAAAGCATGGGCAATAAGCCAGGCCAGGGCAGGGTGATTGGTGCTTTTAAAACGATGTACCCCGGAGTCATAAACGGCGTGCACCACCATGGCCACCAGGGGTATGGGTTCCAGGGCGGAAAAGAAGCCACCAATACTCAACCAGTATTCCGGGGTGCCAATCCAGAAATAGTGGTGACCCAGTCCCAGAATACCGGAGCCGAACATCAAGCCCACTTCGATATAAAGCCATGTCGTTACAATCTTGCGCCGGGCGCCAAGGGTTTTCATTAACCCCCAGGCCATAATGCAACCTACCAGCACTTCCCAGGTGGCTTCCACCCATAAGTGAATGACCCACCACCACCAGTACTGGTCAACGGAAACATTGGCGGTGAAAAACATGCCGCACAGGTAAATACCGGCCAGCGCCACAAGATCAAGCACCAATACGCCGGATACGCCACTCCAGCGGCCTTTCATAAAGGTCATGGAAATGTTGTAAAAAAAGACCAGCATGACGGCTACGATACCAATATCGGCCCAGCGTGGCGCTTCAATGTATTCGCGGCCTTCGTTGATAAACCACAGGGTTTCCCACGTCCCGGCCCCTCTCTGGATAAACAGATACACGACAACAACAATCGCTACCGCCAGCGTTAAAACCCAAAACGCAATATTACCCAGTTTTAATCCCACGACTTCCCGGCCTGATTCGTCCTCGACCAGCCAGTAAACGGCACCAAGGAACCCGAATAGCATCCATACGACCATGGCGTTGATGTGCACCATCCGGTTAACGTTAAAGTCCAGAACCTCGAAAAGAAAAGAAGGGAAAACGTACTGGATACCGGCCAGAACGCCAAACAGGACCTGCGCGACAAATAACACGATTGACACAGTAAAATATTTTACCGCAAGCTTTTGCCCGCCATTGAGGTTGCTCCATTCCAGTTGCCCGGCTGTCATGATTGACCTCCCTGTTCAATTGTTTTGAAATTATGGGGAAAGCCGTTGGTGTTGATGGCGCTCATCCATTTTAAAAACGCGACGATGGCTTTTGCCTCATCTTCTGTAATATCCAGGTTGGGCATTTTCCTGCCAGAGCCGAACATTCGGGCGTTATTGGCCGGATCCATTAAAAATCCTACCATCAGTTGCTCGCGTGCACCTTCAGATACCCAGGCGGGGTCGAGCCAGGCCTTGGTTAGATCAGGTGCGTAATAAGCACCGTTACCCAAAAGAGTGTGGCAGTTAATGCAATTTTTAGACTGAATCGTCAGTTTGCCGCGCGTTACCAGCGCTTCAGCTTCAGCGTCATTTAATTTTTTACCGAATAGCGGCGCTTCTTTGCCGATAACCGGGACCATACGGTTTTGTTCGCTATCAAATTCGTAAAATATGCGCTGATTGATAACAGAGTAAGAGGGTACACGATCGGTACCTGCCTGGATTTGCGAAACAGAATGAAAGGTAAGAAAAATCAATACGACGAACATCAAACCGGTTACCCAAATAGCAAACTTTCGCCAGAAATCTTCGCTACTCCACCAATTTGTCGCTGGCATATGAATCCTCCCCGGAAGTATTGTATTGGCTATAGATCAGATCGTGTCTTTGAGTTCCTGTCGTGGGGAATCAAATCCGTGGACATTATTCCCGTTTTGGTATGAATCCGCATGGGTTCCACAACATAAATGCCAGATTCCATGCGGCGCCAGTAAATACCCCGCCAGCATGAGCCAGACCAGAATTTCCCAGTAACCATCCAGGTTCAGTGCATCGGATAATAGAAAGACACTGATGGCCAGGAGGCTATAGGCCAGATAGGCTGCATACATGAACAGCCGGTGTTTCCTGAGTTTGGCTACCGCGAATAAAAGCGCATATGCAGCACCCATCAAGATCACCATGGCGGCGGAAAAAAAAGCAATAAAGAAATCGTCAAGGTCGACCGGGTCAATGATCATGATGTCACTCATTCCGTGTGTTCATGGATCAGTAATTAGATATATATAGAATATATGTTATGAGCAATACTAAAGTTATAGACGCCTGCCAGCAAATTATCAAAGTGATTCATCATCTTTTTTGGAGTTCGACAAACTTAAAATGTAATTGATTGCAACGTGCACGTTACGCCATCGTGGTCTAAATTGAACTCGACCAGACACTTCAAACGACATTCAGACGCTCTCTAAAACCCCAGTTGTTGATCAATTAATAAACATAACGCTATCGTTGATATTTATCAAAGAATCAGATAGTTACAGAAGATTCCTAATGAGTAACTGATACACTGATTGTCGTGACGAGAAAATCGGAAACAACCGAAAACAGCAAAATAATCACCTTACAGGCCCCGTGTTTTTTTGTATGACATACAAGCTTTGTACTAACGTTGGCCAACTATGATATCGTGCAGTTGAGTTGATTATGCAGTTTTTATAAAGCTTTCACCTACTGAGAGTAAAGCAACGATGGATATCTATCAAAACTGGTCATCAGCGTTAGCCCATTCTGTGACTCAGCTTGTCGAAAAACTGGCTCAAAGTCTCCCCAATATTGTTGGCGCTATATTGCTACTAATCGCCGGCTGGCTGGCGGCGAAGATTCTGCGGGCTATTACCATTAAACTGGCAAACCTCGGTGATCAACTGCTGGACCGTTATCGAAAAAAATCCGGAATTACCCAAGACCGGTTATCGGTAACATATAAACAGGTTGCCGGCGCCGTCATATACTGGGTGGTTATCCTGGTATTCATTACAGCCGCCACCGACGTCCTGGACCTGAAAATATTCAGTGAGTGGCTGAACCAGGTCATTAGTTACGTGCCCACTTTGTTGGCGGGAGCACTGATTATATTAGTGGGTATTATCCTCAGCAGGGTAGTACACGATATTATTCTTGCGGCGTTGCCTCACAAGCGGGAAGACCAGCGAATATTGTTCGCACGCATCGCGTATATAGCAATATTGTTCACCGCTATCGTGATCGGCGCCGATCAAATTGGTATCAATATTACCTTTTTGGTCATATTACTGTCCGTCATCAGCGGCGCGTTTCTGGGCGGATTGGCGCTTGCTGTCAGCCTCGGCGCGAAAAATATGATCAGTAATATCGTTGGAATCCATTACTTTAAACAGACATATCGTATTGGTGACCGCGTTCAAATCGGTGATTACCAGGGAAAAATCATCGATCTTACGTTAACCAGTATTATGCTGGACACAGACCAGGGCGTGGTTTCCCTGCCGGCTAAACTGTTCGGTGAACAACCCGTCGTAACGCTGCAGGAACCTGCTAATGAAAAATGAAGCGGAAAAGTTGACACTGAGCTTTCTGGAAAAGCACCCGGTTAATGCGGCCCAGGTGCTGGACACTTTAGACGTAAATGATATCGTGTTATTTATTGGTTCTGTACCCGCGCGACTAATCGCACCGGTGCTGGAATACATGACACCAAAAACCGTCTCTTTGTGTTTTGTGCAACTAAATGCTGAACACCAAGGCCTGATTTTGCAAAACCAGAGCCTGCATGCGTCATTAAACATTTTACGGCACATCGCACCAGAAAAACGCGCACCTATCTATGACATTATTCCTACCCGCCTGGCGGTACGGATAAAATTACAACTAAAATATTCCGAAGGTACGGTGGGCTCCGTGATGAATACCAACGTGTTAATGGTAAATGCATCGCAGACAGCCGGAAAAACCCTGGATACGATACGTTACCACCAGGATAGCAGTGACAGTATTATTTTTGTCACCGATTCCAGTCAACGGTTAAAAGGGTTTGTCGAAGTCACTAAATTGCTGCGAGCGGAAGATAAAGCGACGGTTCAGCAAATCATGACACCGGTATCCTATTCGCTTCAGGCGCGTGCGTCAGTGAATTCTGTCATGAATCACACCGGCTGGAATCATCATGATTTACTCCCGGTTGTCGACCGGGAAAACAAGATCGTTGGCAGTCTCGGGTATATCGAATTGCTGAATATTCCGGAAACGAGCGATTCCGCAAAAGCTATTACATTTAATTACCTGATTGTGGATATCCTGCAAATATACACGCGGGCATGGTTATCGGTATTTAATTTATTTTTCGATCGACGTGCCTGACGATACAAGTTCGAGTTGAACGACGCGAGGCCACTCTATGAACGCACGACAAGACGATTCAACAGCCTATGATGCGCTCAATCAGCGCTATTTAATGGATTTTCCCGCAGAAGCCGCCCAGGTCATTGAAACGCTACCCATCGAACAAGCACTGCAAGTACTGAAACGACAGCCAGTCAACGTCATCCTTCCTATCTGGCAATATTTGTCCAGTGATATTGCCGGTGCGATATTTAACAGTTTAACAACGGCAAAAAAAACAAAACTGCTTAACGAGCTTGAACCTGCACTGTGTGCCAACATGCTGTTAAAAATGCCACGGGAGGAAATAGACGATGCATTGGAACATGTTAACAAGAGCGTCGCCGATGAACTGAAGACCCTACTGGAATACCCTCCCGACAGCGCCGGAAAACTCATGGACCCCCGGATATTGTTGTTTCGCCCGTCGATGAATGTAGAACAGGTTCAAACAAAACTTAGATCATTGAAACCCAAGTTGCTTCGCGAAGTGTTTGTCATCGATGAAAAGGGAAGCCCCATTGGCCGCGTCGCTTTGCAGGACATCGCGATTGCCGATGCCGATACCACGTTGGAGGAAATTATACTGCCTGTCTTAACAACGGTGCAGGACATTGCGCCGCGGGAAGAAATTGTCGAAAAACTGGAACGTTACAAAGCGAGCAGTATTCCTGTTGTAGATTTTGAGGGCCGCTTAATCGGTATCATTCGTGAAGAACGGTTGCTGGCTGCCTTGCAGGAGGAAATGAGTCTCGATATTCAGACCATGGTAGGTGCCAGCAAGGATGAGCGTTCGCTTTCTCCGGTTTCCTTCGCTGTCGCAAAGCGGCTGCCGTGGTTGCATATAAACCTCGTAACCGCATTTTTGGCGTCGGCGGTTGTTGGTCTTTTTGAAAGTACCATTGCCCAATTTACCGCATTGGCCGTCCTGTTACCCGTCGTTGCAGGGCAGTCGGGTAATGCCGGCGCACAGGCGTTGGCCGTTACCATGCGCGGCCTCGCGTTACGGGAAATCAGTATTCGTCATTGGCCAAGGGTCGTAGTTAAAGAAGTCAATACCGGTTTGGTGAACGGGGTTGCAATCGCGTTAACAACGGCGGTTTGTGTGTATTTCTGGAGTACCTCGTTCGGTCTGGCGATGATTATCGCCATGGCAATGATTATTTCCATGATCGCCGCGGGTTTTTCCGGCGCGTTTATTCCCATCACTTTAAAACGACTCGGCCAGGATCCGGCCCAATCTTCATCGATTATTCTTACGACCGTGACCGATGTGGTTGGCTTTTTTTCGTTTTTAGGTATCGCTACACTGCTATCCACCATGCTTAAATAATTTTCATTGTTACTAGCGTTTTGCGAGCGGCAAATCGGCAATTCCCCTGATTTAGCGCTGGTTATTATTGATTTTTATCAAAGCGCACAAACAGGAATGCCATTACATTAGAGGTTTATTCAAAGTGCCGTTTTCCGACCTGCAGGTCGAAAATTATGCTGAAGTTATGTGTTAACACTAAATTATTGCTGATACTGGTCACCCTGATCGTATTGACCGGTTGTGCTACTCAACCGCCGGAACCCATCCGGGAAAATATTGCCGCGAATCCCACCATCGGGCAGGTCCAACAAAATATTGCACAATACAAGGATTCCCGTGTCCGTTGGGGTGGAGAGATTTTTTCCATCAGCAACCTCGCATCACATACCAAGCTGGAAATTATCTCACGACCTCTGAACGAAAGCGCCAAACCGCAACCTGTTGACGCCAGCAATGGAAGATTCATCGCCGTATTCAAGGGATTTCTGGAGCCCGCTTCATTTGCCAAGGGTCGCTATGTGACGGTCATTGGCAATGTAACAGAGCTTGAGTCGAGTAAGGTCGGCAGCTACGATTATCAATATCCCGTCGTTTTAGTCGACTCGTTTTATTTATGGCCGCAGGAGCAATATATGTACGCTCCATACCCGCGCCACTACGACCCGTTTTTCTACGATCCCTGGTACCCCTGGTATCCATGGTGGTACTATTGATTAGAAGCAACATCGTAACAACGATGAAAGTGCCTTAATCGTAAATAAAGCAGGCGGCAAAAGAGATCTGGCTAAAACCCCTTGACCTTATATTCGTTGAAGGAAATATGAAGTTATGCGTGACACCAAAAGGAAAAACTATCACCTCTGCCGGATTAAAAGCATTTTAGCCGCTGCCGTTTTACTGGCGTGGTTGGTAGTAACAACCGGTTGCGCGGTTACACCGGACTTTAAACTGGACGGTGTCAATAAAACCATTACCCCGAAAGAGGCGGCAACCGAAATGGACCGGTTTCAGGGTCAAAAAGTCCTGT
Source organism: Gammaproteobacteria bacterium (assembly GCA_050117455.1). Taxonomy (GTDB): domain Bacteria; phylum Pseudomonadota; class Gammaproteobacteria; order SZUA-152; family SZUA-152; genus JAKEGK01. The sequence goes on from JASFMT010000133.1 coordinate 6,845, forward strand.
GGGGAGGCATAATTGTCAACGGCACCAACACGAAACAGGGCACACAGTTTGAGGTGCTTGCCTATCCCCTGGACAGCAACTACAAACCCAAAACCAATCAAAATACCCTGGGACGGTTTATTGCGACAACCAGTCAGTATCTGGAAACACTGGATTACGCCCAGGGGCGTCTGCTGAGTATGGTGGGAACCCTTAAAGAAACCAAAGAGGGGAAGATTGGTGATGCAGAATATACTTATCCGGTAATCTCGATGGATCAACACCAACTATGGCCGCTGGGATCCCAGCTATCCGAGCCCAGAGTACACTTTGGTGTAGGGGTTATTTTTCGATAGCGCAGTTGTCAGCGAAAAACAAGAGGAAACCCTGGGCACTAACGTCATAATAGCTGTTGCATCTTACACCGGGTTTTGGCTCCCTATATCATGTTGTGCTATATTCAATTGATGATAAAAGAAATAATCGCCTTACCAGTTATCTCGCCGTATGTGTTAACAGTCGTGAACTGCTATAGTGTAGAGAAGCACCCGTTAATCGAGGCTAGAGATACTGGTTAATTACAGATACAGAGTTGTGATTTATGACAGATATAATAAAGCTGGCAGATAATTTTATTGGTAAAGATGATCGCGAAAAACTGGAAAGCTTTGGTGGACATACCATAGCTTTGGGACGCGCAACGCGCTGGCACTGGGATAAAGATAAAAACAATAATGACCTTTTCGAATTTTTTGTTGGTGGCGCCAACGAAGAACTGGTAGCCCGTGTTAAACGGGACCGGAAGAAAGACATGTTTATTGCCCATGACGATCGCGACAATACGATCGTGTCCGGTTCACTGGAACATGTCATGGCGGAACTCGATAAATATTTCCAACGCCTGCACAGCAGTCCGCCGGATACCAGTGCCTAGCCCAAAACATAGATTAACTACCTATAAAGGCTAACTGCTCTGTGGAGCAGGTACCGTATTCAACTATCTCCCAGTTTGGATGCAGTATTCATGCAAAAACAATGATCCATGAATCGACGCCAGTTTCTCACCCTGATTGCCATTAGCGCACTCAATTCAGCGTGCGGCAAGCCCCCCAAGAGTAAAAAAATCGGATTGGCCCGTGGTGGAGGCGGCGCCAAGGGGCTTGCTCATATTCCAATGCTGGAAGTATTTGATGAACTGGGCATCCACCCGCATCGCATTGCCGGCTGCAGCATCGGGGCGATTATGGGGTATCTGTATGCCGCCGGTCTGACCGGCGCAGAGATTCGTAAAATCGTCGATAAACTCACCGTATCTGATGACGAAAACTGGCTTGAGTCTCTATTTAGCGAAGATGTCTTCAGCTGGTTCGGTTTTCTTGAACCCAGGTTCGGTAAGGGTGGCCTGGTTGAATCCAATGCATTGATGAAATATATCATGAGTCTTGGCAAAGCCAGCGCATTTAGCGAGCTTAAGATACCACTAACCGTTGTAGCGACAGATTTCTGGAGCCGCGAGCAGGTAACGTTTAGTTCCGGCGATTTAAAGACCGCCTTAAAGGCAAGTATCGCGATTCCCGGGTTGTTTACGCCGGTTGAATATCAGGGCAAAGTACTGGTTGATGGGGGCCTGGTCAACCCGGTCCCTTATGATTTACTGTTTGCTGACTGTGATGTCGTTGTGGCAGTTGACGTATTGGGTGAA